>JAEXBK010000120.1 GCA_023394035.1 Bacillota bacterium | reverse complement strand
ATATACGGCGGATTTGATATTATCATATCGAACTTTTTGTTGAGGAATCTACCCTTGAACGGTTCAAACATATCGCCCTTTACGAATCTGACATTGCTGCCCGTGCCGTTATGCTGCGAATTTTGTTTTGCAAGTGCAAGTGCATCATCGCTTATATCGCTGCACGTGACGGACAGATGCGAAAACTGCTTCGAGAGAGAAATGCCGATCGCACCGCTTCCGCAGCAAAGGTCGAGTGCGTCCCTTATCGCCCCTCTAAGGCCCGTCTTTACGCCGCGCAGCTCGCCTTTTTTGATTACGGATATGGCATCCTCGACGAGCGTTTCCGTATCCTGACGCGGAATCAAGACGCTCGGATTCATATCGAATTTGAGTCCCATGAATTCCGTGCTGCCTACTATGTACTGAAGCGGTTCACCTGATGCGCGCCTGTCTATGAGTTCAAAATATTTTTCGCAGTTCCTGTCCTGAACCGTATTTTGATATTCGAGTATCATCCTCGATTCGGGTATTCCGAACAAAAAGCAATATAAAGTTCTGCTGTCGCGCTTTGCATCCGATACGCCTTTGTCCTCAAGCTGTTTTTCAGCAAGGGAAACCATTTCCTTTACCTGTAAGCTCATTATTTGTCTCCGTTACCTTTTGAAATCACATGTTTTTCGAGTAGATTTCCGTCATTGTCACAGATTCCTTCTATACATTCAGTGTCCGGAGGAACCATGACGGCTTTGATTGATGCGATTGCGACCTCGATCATATCATCTGTCGGCGGTGCCGTCGTCACCTTTTGCAGCCAAAGACCCGGCATACTCAGAATTTTGACCACGATGCTATCACTTCTTCCCGCCCATTTCAGCAGCTCATACGAAAGCCCCGCAACGACGGGAATAAGCATGATTCTCGAAAGTAGCCTGAGCCAGATATTAGGCCAGCCGAGCAGCGAAAATATGATAAGCCCGATTATCATTACGAACATCAAAAAGCTCGTTCCGCATCTCGGATGCAGCGTGTAGAACTGCTGCGCATTCTTCGGTGTCAGTTCAAGCCCGTTTTCGAAGCAATGTATCGACTTGTGCTCCGCACCGTGGTACATGAACGTCTTTTTTATGTCTCCGAGATGGCTGATTGCCGTTATATATCCGATAAATATAGCCATACGCACTATGCCTTCAACAAGGTTAAGAAGAAATGCGTTCTGAGTCAGCTTTCCGACAATATTTACGAGAACGGTCGGCAGCAATATGAAAAATCCGACGGAAAACAATATCGCCGTCAGCACCGCAAGATAAAGCATAACCTTCCACGCTGCCTTTTCGCCGAATTTTTCGGTTATGAATTTTTCAAGTTTGCTCGGCTCCTGTGCCTCCTCAAGCTCTCCCGTCTCATCGTACTCAGCCGCTACATCCGCAGAATACAAAAGCGTCCTCATTCCTATCGTAAGCGAATTTATGAATGCAAAAACGCCTCTTATTATCGGCAGCTTTGCCCATTTGCCCGGCTTCTTGAGGAGTTCCGTTCTTATGTGGATTCTTCCGTCAGGAATTCTGACAGCTATGGCAAGTCTGTCCTCGCCTCTCATCATTACGCCGTCTATTACGGCCTGTCCGCCCATTGAAGTAGGGCAGGCATCTTTAAGGAATATCTTGTTTAGATCCATTTTTCCCTTTCAAATCACTTCGTCATCAAAACCTTCTTGATGACCTGAATAAAGTTTTTGTTATTTCTTGTATGCGCCAGATTGTCAATTATCTGCTCGGTAACATCCTGAGTCTGCATATTTGACATTGCACGCCTCATCGTCCAGATTGCCTCAAGCTCGTCCTGATTCATCAAAAGATCCTCGCGGCGCGTTCCCGACTTGTTGATTTCGATAGCAGGGAATATGCGTTTCTCCGAAAGGCGTCTGTCAAGGTGCAGCTCCATGTTGCCCGTGCCCTTGAACTCCTCGTATATTACATCATCCATCCTCGAGCCCGTCTCGATCAAAGCCGTCGCAAGTATCGTTATGCTTCCGCCCTCTTCGAGGTTTCTGGCTGCGCCGAAAAACTTCTTAGGTCTGTATAATGCGCTCGGGTCAAGACCGCCCGAAAGAGTTCTTCCCGATGGCGGTTCAACGAGGTTATATGCTCTTGCAAGCCTCGTTATACTGTCAAGCAATATCACTACGTCCTTCTTGTATTCGGCAAGTCGCTGTGCCCTTGCAAGAACCATTTCGGCAACCTTTACGTGGTGCTGCGGACGCTCGTCAAAGGTCGAAAATATTACTTCGCCGCTCGAAAGGAAGCGTTTCATATCGGTCACTTCCTCAGGGCGTTCATCTACGAGAAATACTATGAGCTCAGCTTCCGGATGATTAGCTTCTATGCTGCTTGCAATGCGCTTAAGAAGCGTCGTCTTTCCGGCTTTAGGCGGCGCAACTATAAGTCCTCGCTGCCCCTTACCTATCGGAGCTATAAGGTCTATGAGCCTCATGGAAAGATCCTTCGATTCTCCTTCGAGCGTGATTCTCTCCTGAGGAAATATCGGCGTAAGATCTTCGAAATCAGGTCTCCGTATAGCGGCTCCCGGCTCTTCGCCGTTTACAGTATTTACATACAGAAGCGCTCCGAATTTTTCGCCTTCGTTAGGAAGCCTTGATATGCCGTTTATGAGATCACCTTTCTTAAGGTTAAAGCGTCTTATCTGCGTAGGTGAAACGTAAATATCCTTTTCGCTTGTAAGGAAGTTGTTGAAGCGCAAGAAGCCGAAGCCTTCGTCTGCTATGTCGAGAATGCCTATCACCTCAGGGCGCGGTCTCGCATCCCTTATCTCCTTTGCGGTCATCCTTCTCTCAGGCTGCTCCGCAGGTGCCTTCTCTTCTATAGCTACAGCCTCCGCAGCTTCCGCCGCATTAGCTTCAGGTGCTTCCTTTTCGTCAGCGGCTACCGATTCTTCTACGGGCTCCACCGTCGTTTCTTTTTCCTCTGAAACTGTAACCGCGACTGCGACTGTAGGAGCTTCCGGTTCTTCCGTTTTTTTCTTTCGTGTACGCTTCACCGGAGCCTTTGGTTCATCCGTCATACTTTCGTCTTTTGCTTTTTTCGTTACGCGCTTTTTGGCAGGCGTAGCTTTTGATGTCTCCGGCGTTTCTGCCGGGATTTCCTCCGCTTCTTTGGTAATTCTTTTTCGCGTTGTTTTCTTTGGAGCTTCTTCGGACTCTGAAATTTCCGTTTTCTTGGTTCTCGGCATGAATAAAACCCGGCGGTACTGCCG
>JAEXBK010000106.1 GCA_023394035.1 Bacillota bacterium | reverse complement strand
CTTTTATGACAGGAAAAATCATCGAGAGCGATATGAATGAAACATCAATGCTTGCAAAGTCCGGAGGTGATTTCAAAACCGATGAATCAAAGTATCTGAAATTGCATTTTTCGATATTTACTACGCGTTCGTCCTCTCTGAGCTTCCAGGCGAGCTGTCCGTAGCCGACGTCAACGGCATATACGATTGAAGCACCGTTTTGCAGCATGCAATCCGTAAAGCCTCCTGTTGAAGCACCTATGTCTATGCATGCTTTTCCCGTCAGATCTACTCCAAAATCATTTATTGCCTTTTCGAGCTTAAGACCGCCTCGGCTTACATACGGACATACATCGTTTTTTACGGTAACGGAAGCTTCCGTATCCGTAGGCGTTCCGGGTTTGTCACTGATTCTGCCGTCAACAAAAACAAGCCCCTCCATCACCGCAGCCTTTGCGCGTTCGCGTGACTGAAAAAATCCTTTTTGCACAAGAAGAAGATCAAGCCTGACTTTCAAGTTCCTTTTTTATCCTTTCATATAATCCTTCCGCATCGAGCAGATATTTGCTGTATAATGCTCCGCAGCTTCCGTGTTCAATAAACTGATCAGGCCACGCTGCAATCGTTATTTTGTGTTCCGGACAACATGAACTTAGGAATTGTCCGAAGCCGCCCGTTATTATATTATCCTCAGCAGTAAGTATAGGAACATCGGCAGTTTGCATTACCGAAGCATCAAAAGGCTTAATTATCCCGATATTTACAACTCCTGCCGATATACCGTCTGCCTTAAGCATGTCTGATGCCTTGAGCGCAGGTGAAAGCATAGTTCCGACTGCGTATATATCAAAGTCTTTACCTTCTCTTACGCGTATGTTTTTGCCGGCAAACGCTTCTCCTGTAAGCGATGTCATTTCAGCATCTCCGCGCGGATATCTCAAAGCACAAGGTGCATTAAGTCCCGATGCGTATATCATCGCTTCTTTTAGCTGGACAGCATCGCAAGGAGCAAGCAGCGTCATATTTGGAAGAGGCAGCATATACGAAATGTCAAATACACCGTGATGCGTTTCTCCGTCGGCACCTACTATTCCGGATCTGTCAAGCGCAAATATTACAGGCAGCCTCATAAGACATACATCCTCTATGATTTCGTCGTATGCTCGCTGAAGAAATGATGAATATATTGCAACGACAGGCTTAAGTCCGTTTGCGGCAGCCCCGGCAGCAAATATAACGCCGTGAGCTTCGGCTATTCCGACATCGAATACTCTTTTCGGATATTTTCTCATCATCGGAGAAAGACCCGTGGCATCACACATAGCGGCGGTCACGGCTATTATATCCTTATTTCTGTCTGCGAGCTCAAGCATTACGTCGCCGAATAAATCTGAGTATGATGTCGATTTTTTCCCTAACGCTTTTCCCGTTTCTTTATCAAAAGCACCGACCCCGTGAAAACTGTTAGGATCAAGCTCTGCAGGTCTGTAGCCCTTACCTTTTTTTGTTATGAAGTGTATGAGTACCGGACCTTTAACGTTCTTTGCCTGTTCAAATACTTTGATGACATTTTCTATATCATGACCGTCTACCGGACCGAGATATGTGAGACCGAATTCTTCGAACATAACGCCACCCGAAAGAAGCATGTATTTGATTCTTTCTTTGATGTCGGCAAATGTATGCTCTAAGGTTTTTCCTACTGCCGGAATCATGTTCAAAGCTTTTTTAAGGTATATTTTCGAATTTTGATATTTTGTTGAAGTCCTTAATTTATCGAGATGCTCCGATATGCCACCGGTATTGCTTGATATGGACATGCCGTTATCGTTAAGCACTATTATGACTTTTGATCTTGATATTCCGACATTATTCAGAGCCTCAAGCGCAGGTCCTCCTGTCATTGAGCCGTCTCCGATCACGGAAATAACCTCGTAATCCTCGCCGTTTAGATCTCTTGCGGCAGCAAAGCCTGCGGCGGCGGAAATCGAAGTACTCGAATGACCTGTATCGTAGAAGTCATAGCTGCTTTCGTGGCGTTTAGGGAATCCTGACATGCCTCCGTCTTTTCTTAAGGTAGGAAAAAGCTCTGCCCTTCCGGTAAGGATTTTATGTACATATGCCTGGTGGCCTACATGCCATATTATCTTATCTCTGTCAAAATCAAATACTTTGTGAAGACCGAGCGTTATTTCCACAACACCTAAATTTGAGGCAAGATGCCCTCCTGTCTTTGAAATATTATCGAGCAGAAAATCACGAATTGAAATTGCGGTAAGCTCAAGCTCGTTTAGATTCATATTTTTTATTGATTTTGTCAGATTATCTTCGTATAGCGATTTAATCATTTCATCTACCGTAAAATTAATTATCCCTTTCTGCAAGTGCAAGAACAAGATCTCTGAAAAATTCAGCATTATCGTAATACGGAGCGATCGCCTCCACCGCAGCGTCTGTAAGCTCTCTCAGCCTCTCTTTTGCTTTTTCGAGTCCGTATAGAGAAACATAAGTCGTTTTATTATGCGCTGAATCGGCTCCGGTGTTTTTTCCGAGCTTTTCAGGCGATCCTTCAACATCGAGTATATCATCTGCTATCTGGAACGCAAAACCGAGATTTTCGGCATATTTTGCCATATCGCGCATCATCGTATCGTCAGCACCGCCGAGATACAGACCGGCTTTGACTGCGGCTTCAATCAAAGCCGAGGTCTTGTTTACATGGATAAAATCGAGCATTTCCTTGGAGCATTCGATTGCCTCGCTGTCAATGTCGGCAGCCTGTCCTGCGACCATTCCTCTGATTCCCGCAGCTTTTGCTATGGTATACATGGCATTTATGCGTTTTTTCAGTTCTTCCGGCTTATCAAAGTAAAGGAGCATGTTTTTTGACATAACTTCAAAAGCCGTATTAAGCAAGCCGTCACCTGCAAGAACCGCCATACCTTCTCCGAATACCTTGTGATTCGTAGGTTTTCCTCTTCTTAAGTCATCGTCATCCATTGCAGGAAGATCGTCGTGTATAAGAGAATAGGTATGTATATATTCCATGGCACACGCAAACGCTATAGCGTCACTCGTTTTTCCGCCGGCAAATTCACATGCGGCGAGCAGCAAAACCGGTCTCAGTCGCTTTCCTCCTGCTTCGAGAGAATATTTGATTGATGAAGCAAGCTCATCGCATTCCGAAGCTACCTTTGGAAGAAAATCAATAAGATAATCGTTTACTATTTCTTTGTATTCGTTATAATCTTCTCTCATCTTCATCCTCCCCGAAAAAATCTATCCTTTGTTTTGCGGAATTCAAAAGCAGTTTGCAGCGTTCGTAATATTTTTTCCCTTGTTCATAGCAGTCCGCCGTCTGATCGAGGGTAAGCTTTTTGTCTTTTATCATATCCGCAGTTTCCTGAAGCTTTTTTAGTGAATCTTCAAATGAAAGGCTGTCTATTTCTTTATTTATCATAAGCATCTCCTTCAGTATATGTAATTACGCACCCGGCTTTGCCGTCAAATAATCTTATGTTCAGCTTATCTCCTGATTCTATTTCGGAGATGCCGCTTATCTGTAAACCGGCTTCCGATGTCAAAGAAGCATATCCTTTTTTCATAATCGATGCAGGGTCATTTTCCCTAAGCATCAAATGTGCCTTTTCTACATCAGCTTCACTTGAAGCCAGCTGCGACATTATATCTGATTTTAATGAGGTAAACAGATTTTCTGTTTTGAGGTCGTAATACATCAGAGCATTTGAAAGTGCCGTTCTTATGGACATCATATATGAGTTCATTTTTTCCGTTAGCTCATCATTGTCCGGAACCGCCATATGTGCTGCAGCAGTCGGAGTTTCAGCCCTGAGGTCTGCAGTGAAATCCGATATTGTAAAGTCTATCTCGTGACCGACAGCGGAAATTATAGGAATCCTGCACGCATATATCGCTCTTGCGAGTTCTTCGCTGTTAAACGGCATAAGGTCTTCCGGAGAGCCTCCTCCCCTTCCTACGATCAGCACATCTACAGATCCGTAAAATTCTCTGTCTATATATTTTATCATATCCGAGATATCATGCGCAGCCCTATCTCCCTGCACCTGTACTGGAAATACCGTTATGTCCGTCATTGATGTTCTCGATGTTATTATTTTGATTATATCTCTTACCGCAGCACCCGTTGATGATGTTACAACTCCTATGTGCTTTGGAAAAGCCGGAATCTTTTTTTTGTGAGCCTTATCGAAAAGTCCTTCCTTTTCGAGCTTAAGCTTAAGACGATCAAAAGCCGATGACATTTCGCCTGCGCCGAAAAGCTCTACGGAATTTACATAAAGTGAGTAATACCCGCCTTTTTTGTAAACCGTAACGGCTCCGTATACTATTACGGCATCTCCGTTTTCCGGCCTGAAGTCAAGCCTTGCAAGCTTATCGGATGGCAAAAAGCATTTTAGCGTGCTTTGTTCATCCGAAAGGCTGAAATATACGTGGCCTGATGAATGATAATTTATCGAAGTGACCTCTCCCTTTACGGAAACCGATGTCAAAATTGGATCCGTGCTGAAAAAACGTCCGATATATTCGTTCAGCTGCGAGACCGAAACGGGTTTAATCGCCATTTTGTCTACCCCCTAATAAGGCAATTCCTACGGCATTGTCCGATGACAAACCGGGCTCACCCCAGATTGTTTTATGTCTTGGAGAGCTGCCTTCAATAAGATTTCTGATAGTAGAGCTCGATGATACCCCGCCTGAAATGAGAAAGGTATCATAATCGTATTTATCTTCTATATCGTTCATCATATCCGAAATCGCATCGGCTATCCTGAGAAAAACTGAGATTATCAGCTCTTCGCGTGAATGTGATTTTGATTCTATTATTCTTAATGCGGCAGTTTCTATACCCGAAAGATTTATCGAAGCATTGCTGCACTTTATGGCAGGGAGTATGCGTTTTGTCCTGTTTTGTGAAAGCTTATCGAGCGTTGAAGCGTCAGCTGCAATTTTGTCGAGCTCTTCGCCACAAGGAAAATCAAAGCCGAGCGCCACTCCGATTCTGTCAAGAAGCTGTCCGAAGGATATATCCTTTGTGCCGCCTATGACTTCTATTCCGTCAGCATTTACGCTGAGTGCTTCCGTTGTGCCGCCGGAAAAATGAAAAGCGGCAAATTCTGTCTTACCATTAAGCTCGGAATAATACTTCACGGCTTCGAGATGACCTTCCTGATGTGAAAAAAAGGACGGTTTGATGGAAAGCACTGACGCCATTACAGCTGCTGCAGAAACGCCTGCATTAAAAACAGGCATGTATGACCCATCTAATGGACGCGGCTTTGAGGAAGCAGATATATAAGTCGGCACTGTGCCACCGATAGCTCTGAATGCACCTGCTATCAGTTCAGGAAGATTATTTACATGCTGAAAAAGTGCCTCCTGCTGTCTCAAGCCGCGGGCACCTTTGTTTACAGTTAAAAGCTTTCTGCCGTCAAATATAATATTTCCTTCGGAATCTGTCACGGCAACGGAAGTTTTATAGTTGCTCGTATCGATACCGAGAGAATACCTATTGCTGTTCATCTTTGTTTTTCTCCGAAGAAATGGCACCCAAAATACCGTTTATGTATGAAGGTGATTTGTCTTCTCCGTATTTTTTTGCAAGCTCAACAGCTTCATTTATGGATGCCGAATCGGGAACCTCATCAACAAAGAGCACTTCACATGCCGCAAGCCTCAAAATTGCAAGGTCGGTCTTAGGCATACGCCCTATCTCCCATCCCCTGCAGTGAGCTTTTATTGCATTGTCTATGAACTCTTTTTTGTTGCATGCGAGAGAAAATATCTCTTCGCAGTATTCCGTTTGATTTCCGGCATCCTCTCTCATATAAAGATTCTTTGAATCGACATCAAAATCATCGTTTATATCAAGCTGATATAATACCGACATCATATATTCACGGGCTTTGGATCTGTTCATTTGTCTTCTTCTCCTTGAATTGCAACGCCTTGTATATGTATGTTTATAGCAGATACTTCCTCTCTCGTTATGCTTTCGACATCGAGCTTGACTTTTTTCTGTACGTCCCACGCAAGCTGAGGTATCCTCGACCCGTATGCGGCAATCAGATAAATGTCTATGGTGAGCTTGTTACCGTCTCGTGTCAGCTTTACTCCGTGTGATGATGTAAGGAGATTGCTAACAAGGTTATCTGCAACAGCAACTACTCCCTCGATGCTCTTAAGAGATTCAATTATGCAGGCATCAAGCATTTCGTCTGAAACGCTTATTACGCCGGGCATATCTTCTTTTCCTGCCGTCATTTTTGTTCTTTCCCTTCGGAATCGTCATTTCCTGATGATTCCTCTCTGATGATTTGAAGCTTAATGTTTTCTATACGCCTGTCCTTTACGGAAAGTATCGTGAAAATACAGTTTTGGTAGCTCAAGGTTCTTGATACTTCATCTTCCCCCGGTATTTCTCCAAGAAGGTCGATGATAAGTCCGCCTATAGTCTCACTATTGTCCGATGTAAGCTCGGTACCGAGCTCTTCGTTTATATCATCCAAGTATTCCTTGCCATTTACTGTAAATGTATTATCGTCAATTTTCTCTATAGATGCTTCTTCTTCGTCAAATTCATCATCAATTTCACCCATTACTTCCTCGATAATGTCTTCCATTGTGACTATGCCGGAGAATCCTCCATACTCGTCTATGAGAACGGCAATATGCTGTTTTTCTTTCTGTAGCTCAAAGAACAAAGCGTCTATGTTCTTTGTTTCCGGAACGAAGTAAGGTGTCCTTAAGATTGATTTTATGTCTACATTGTCAAAGCCGTCTTCACGCGCCTTTATCAGATAATCCTTTATGTGAAGGATTCCGATTATGTTATCCGAATCACCTTCACATACGGGTATTCGCGAATATCTGAGAGCCATCAGCTCATCTATGTATTCTTCAGGAGGATCATCTATATCTATCAGAAATACGTCGGTTCTCGGGGTCATTATTTCGTAGGCAAGCTCATCATCAAACTCAAAGATGCTGTTTATCATCTTCTTGCCTTCTTCTTTGATTTCGCCGCTCTGTTGTCCTGCTTCGAGAATAGACATTACCTCTTCTTCTGAATATCTGTTTATTTCGATCTTAGTTTCCTGCCTGAAGATCTTAAGGATGATGTCGGTAATCAGCGTAAATATTACTACAAACGGAGTAAAAACTATGATCAAAAGCTTCTGAAACCACGCCATACTTCTTACTATCTTTTCACAATGAAGTATTCCGAGCTTCCGCGGAAGAAGTTCAGACAGCGTCACTGCCGTAAGCGCATATATTCCCGCTGATATCCAATCGTTATATGGGAGCTCTATAATCAAAACGGCACCGCATATCAAAAGAAGATAGTTGAGAAGCCTGTCGGTATATCTGTACTTAAACGGCTTGCTCAGGATATCCGAAACATTTTTTGATTTTTTATCGTTACCCTCCGTCGCCTTTTGAAAGATAGTATTTGAGTTGACGCTGCTATATGCGATATTGCACAACACTATTACAGCATTAATTAAAAGCACCAAGACCGCAAGAAACATCAAAAGCGGCCCGTTATCGGGATCAGACATTTTTTTCTCCTTTGTTCATCCTGATCATGAAATTTTCTCCGGCAGGCTTTTCGAGCTTTATTTTCAGCATCTGCTGCGGGTGCGGCGCGGCTTCAAGAGCTTCGCCTGTTTCAAGATCATACATTTCGTTTAAAGTTTGGGTGAAGAAATCGGCATTAGGACCGAAAACCTCGATTATATCTCCTATACACATTTTGTTGCGCTGTTCAACAACAGCAAAGGAATCATTGCTGTCGTACGATTTCACAAGTCCAGTAAAGGAATAATCTCTGATATAGCTTGAAGAGGAATAATTTTGGTCCTCGTTATCAGGCTTATTGAAATAGAAGCCCGTGGTAAAGCGTCTATGGCTCACCTTCGATACCTCTTCTTCGCAGTATTTTATGATATCATCCGAATAATTCGCATCGTAATAAGCATCAAGTGCCTTCCTGTATGCAGCTATTACCGTAGCTACATAGAATATGCTTTTTATTCTGCCTTCTATCTTAAGAGATAATATCCCGGCTTCTGCAAGTTCAGGTATATGATCTATCATGCAGAGATCGTTTGAGTTCATAATATATGTGCCGCGAGCATCCTCTTCGACAGGGAAAAATTCTCCAGGTCTCTTTTCCTCCTGAAGTGAATATTTCCATCTGCATGGATGAGCAC
>JAEXBK010000096.1 GCA_023394035.1 Bacillota bacterium | reverse complement strand
CACAAACATGTATGAGGCCTATAAAGGACATATCAACACGATAACCGCATCATACAATGCGAATGTAAAGGGAGATGTCGTTACGGCAACGCTCAGAAAATACGAAAGTGCAAGACAGGCTGCCCTCTTCGGAAACAACATTCCTGAGGAGGTATACGATAATCTTATTGACGCAGTCCATGAGTATCTGCCGGTTTTCCACCGCTATGTCGCTCTCAGAAAAAAAGCACTCAAGGTAGATGAGCTTCATATGTATGATGCATATGTACCTTTAGTAAATATTCCTGAAAAGGAGATCACCTTTGACGAAGGTGCAGCGCTCATGCTCAAGGCACTTAAGCCACTCGGCGAAGATTATCTTGATGTAGTAAGAAACGGTCTCGAACAAGGCTGGATCGATAAATACGAAAACAAGAATAAGACGAGCGGTGCGTACAGCTACGGATCTTATGATTCCTATCCTTATATACTTCTTAACTATGCCGATAGACTTCAGGATGTCCTGACTCTCGTTCACGAAATGGGTCACTCCATGCATTCATACTACACCAGAACGAATCAGCCGCCTGTATACGGTGATTACTGCATATTCGTAGCAGAGGTAGCATCTACAGTTAATGAGTGCCTCCTCATGAATCATCTTCTCAAGGAAGAAACAGATCCTGAAATGAGAAAATTCCTCGTCAATCGTTTTGTCGATGAATTCAAGGGCACTGTATTCCGCCAGACTATGTTTGCCGAGTTCGAAAGAAACGCTCACAAATATGTGGAAGATGGCGGATCGCTCACGGCTGAATGGCTCTGCGGCGAATACGACAGGCTTAATACCCTATACTTCGGTGAAAGCATGGCTCATGATGACTTTATCAAGTACGAATGGGCAAGAATTCCTCACTTCTATTCGAGCTATTACGTTTATCAGTATGCTACGGGATTTTCTGCGGCAACTGCAATTTCAAAGAGAATTCTTTCGGAAGGCGAGCCTGCCGTAAAGGACTACAAAAAATTCCTCTCAATGGGATCAAGCGCATTCCCTGTTGATGAGCTTAAGGTTGCAGGCGTCGATATGAGCACAAAGAAGCCTGTACTCGACGCACTCGAATTCTTCAAGGAGCTCGTAGAACAGCTCGAAGAACTTATGGAGAAATAAAATGGCAAAGATACTGATCTATTCAAGTTCAAGTGCAAACTCGCTCAAAACCGAGCAATTGCTTGTAAACAAGCTCGAATACGCCAGCTTTGATGTAACAAAGGAAATATCGTCAGATGTAGACCTTATAGTGTGCATAGGCGGCGACGGGACTTTTCTTGAGGCTGTTCATCACTTCGGATTCCCAAGAATCCCATTTATCGGCATTAATACCGGTCATCTCGGCTTCTTCCAGGAGATAATGCCGGATCAGCTTGATCAGTTTATCTATGACTATCGCCGCGGTGCATATTCCCTGCAGAGGATGCAGACGGTAAAAGCCGTTGTAGAGCACGACGGCAAATCCGACGAGTTTATCGGACTTAACGAAATCGTACTCAGAAGCCCGGCAACTTATTCAGTTCACCTGAATATTTCAATCGGTGGAGGCTTTATTGAAAGATTTAGCGGTGACGGGCTTCTCATATCGACTCCTGCGGGAAGCACCGCATACAACTATTCGCTTGGCGGTTCTATAGTAGATCCCCGAATCAGATTGCTTCAGGTCACACCTATAGCCCCGATGAACACTACGGCCTACAGATCATTTACGAGCAGCATACTTCTGCCTCCTGATTTGAGTCTTAATATTGTTCCCGACAATAACGGAATCAAGGACGAGATAATGGTCACATATGACGGTTTCGCCGTTGAGTTCAACAAAATTGAAAGTCTTACCGCAAGCCTTGCCGATGAATCGGTTGAGCTTCTTAGACTCGAGAGCTACGATTTCTGGACTAAGGTAAAAAGTAAATTTCTTTAAGAAAGACTTATATGCAAAAATACAATTTCAAGGTTACGCGTGAGGAATCGGAATTTCCGCTAAAGACAACGATTAAGAAAAAATACCGGTTTTCCTCACGTCTTATGACAAAGATAAAATTCCAAAATCTCATCAAATTAAATGGTGTCGCCGTTCCGGGCTGGGTCGTTCCTTCCGAGGGCGACACTGTTTCCGTTGATTTGCCCGATGAATCAAGTCACTTCCCGGCCGAGGATATCCCTATCGAACCCGTTTATGAGGATGATGATCTCCTTATCATAAATAAACATGCCGGTGTAACGGTACATCCTACCAAGGGGCATCCCGATCATACGATTGCAAACGGTATCATGAACTACATGAACAAAACCGGCAGCTTTTTTAAAGTCAGGTTCATAAACAGACTTGATATGGATACGTCCGGTATTCTTGTAATCGGCAAGAATTCTCACGCTCAGGCAGAGCTGAACAAGCAAATGATGGCGGGAACGACCAAAAAAGAATATATTGCCGTTGCACAGGGAGTCATTACCGAAGATGATTTTTTAATCGACGCTCCTATCGGAAGACCTTCACCTGACAGTGTTGCAAGAGGTGTGCTTTCCGAAGCTGACGGCGGTTATCCGTCAAAAACACATGTCAGAGTTCTTGAGAGATTTGCTTCGTCAACGCTCGTTTCTCTCGACCTTCTTACGGGCAGGACTCATCAGATAAGGGTTCATCTTTCCCATATAGGTCATCCCCTGCTCGGGGACTGGCTGTATGGCGGCGATCAAAGCCTTTTCCCTGATCGTCAGGCACTTCACGCATGTTCATATGAATTCGATCATCCCGTAACAAAAAAGCGCCTCAAGGCTGAGGCGCAGATTCCGAGTGATATTCTGGAGCTTATAAATACTTTGCGATCTGAAAGCAGATAAGTCTTCTGTTGAAAGCCTGACTACTGTTAAAATCCGTTTGATGACCCGTTCTCGCTGAACGGGTTATTTGTATTTACAAATGTTTCTTTTTTCATAAGATGTCCCGAAGCAAGCTCATAAAATATTGCTACAGTTATCGAAAGGTATACGCTTAAGAACAATCCGAACACTGTAAGCAGTATATGAAATCCTATTCCGCTTGCAAAAAACGGTATCGCTCTTGCAATAAATGTCGCTATAACGGAAATGAGCAGTGCCCATCCGAAAAATGAAAGATGCACAAAGAAGAGCTTGCCTTTGTTTCCGAGCATCATCTCCTTTGATTCTCTGATGCACTGCATTACGCCCTTTGACGGGTCATCAGCGAGTATATAGAAGGCTTGCGAATACCTGTATATCGCTATGAAGCCCGGAATAATGAACAGGCACATCCAAAAGATTACCAAAACGCTCATTATGAGCATAAGCAAAAACGCCTTGAGATAATATTCAAACCCCTTGAACATCAGACCTACCCTTGCATTTCCCGTACGCACGAAGTTTAGCACAAGAAATGCAAATCCGAGTGTAAAAGCTCCTGTCAAAAAGAAGTCGTATATGCTCGGAAGAAATGAATATGTGTAAGGTCCGTATCCCTCAATATATTGGGTAACCTGAAACATCTTGAATGAGTTTCCGAGTATTACAGGCAGAGAGCCTGACAAAACTGTAAACAGCAGTGAGCAGATGAGCATACGCTGCCAGTTGTTCTTAAGTATATTCCTTGCTATGGCCTTAATTTCGGCCGACGATTCCTGAACTATAATATAATTGTAATTGTTCACGTGTTTTCTCCTGTTATGTTGGCTTTTTTTGTTAATTCATTTATAATGATTATATATTATAAATTCTCATTTGCAAAGGGGGCATCATGACTAAAACCGCTCTGATAATAACAAGCCATATCGAACATATAACAAAGATCAGGCTGCACAGAAAGTTTGATTTGACAGTAAGCGCAGACGGAGGATATCTTTATGCCCGTGCGCTTGGAGTTACACCTGAGGTATACATAGGCGATCACGATTCGGCTCCCCTCCCTCCATCAGACGATATGGAGAACCGCATAATCCTCCCTAACGTAAAGGATATTACGGACAGCGAGGCCGCAATCGACTATTGTATTTCAAAAGGATGCACCGAAGTATTTGTTCTCGGAGGCATAGGAGGCAGACTCGACCACACGCTCGGCAATCTCGGTATCATGGCAAAGCATTGCAAAAAAGCTCATATAGTTTTTCTCGACGGACAAAACCGTACCTTCATGCTACATCCGGGTGAACACCGCATACAAAAGCACGATTTCAAATTTCTCGGACTTATAGCCTACGGCGGAAGCGTCGGTGGACTTACGATCAAAGGCTGCAAATACGAGCTTACCGATAAGGAGCTTGTCTGTGAGACTACGCTCGGAGTCAGCAACGAGATCACCGGCGATGAAGCTCTTATTTCCTTCTCTTCCGGTAAGCTTCTTGTTGTTCAGTCGCAGGATATAAAAAAATAAGTAATATTGACAAAACCGTTTATCAGTATTATCTTAAATAGTGATCGCAAGGGGAGCTTTTGCTGAGAGTTACCAGATTTGGTAAGACCCTCATTACCTGATACGGATAATACCGTCGTAGGGAGCGTACAACGCTTTTGATGAGATATTCAATTTCAGTTCCCCTCCACTTAAGAACGGAGGTTTTTTTTATGTTCAATTATGAATCACTTCAACCATTTTTTGAGTCAAAGTCGGGACAGATAATTACTGTAATCGTAATGTTGGTTCTGTTCGCACTTATACTTATTCCTCGCAAGGGAAAAAAGAACGTTGACATCAAAGCCATGACGCTTTCCGCAATTATGGTGGCTGTAGCTATGGCACTTTCCGCAATTACTCTTTTCCGTATGCCTCAGGGCGGCTCTGTTACACCGCTTTCGATGCTTCCTATCGCACTTATCGCATATGCTTTCGGAACAAGACAGGGTGTCATTGCAGGTATATGTCTCGGACTGCTCAACCTCATAATGGGCCCTTATGTCATCCACCCTGCTCAGCTCCTCATCGACTATCCTTTCGCATTCGGAGCACTCGGACTTGGCGGTATCTGGAAGAACAGCAGTAACGGACTGCTCAAGGCTTATGTCACAGGCGTTGTCGGCAGATATATCTTTGCCGTAATTTCAGGAATCATCTTCTTTGCCGAATATGCTCCTGAAGGCTGGAACCCGGTAACATGGTCGCTTTGGTACAACATTACGTATTTAGGAGTTGAAGGAATCATTACATGCATAATTATTTCACTTCCTCCTGTAAAGAAAGCTTTTGAACGCTTGAAATCCACCTTATAAAGTGTTACATTATTAACAAGGTTTCCTATTTAGTCAGTACGAAAGGAAGAGTT
Organism: Bacillota bacterium; assembly: GCA_023394035.1. Lineage (GTDB taxonomy): Bacteria > Bacillota > Clostridia > Peptostreptococcales > Anaerovoracaceae > Eubacterium_B. The sequence continues at coordinate 9,205 of JAEXBK010000096.1, read as the reverse complement.
ATTATGTACGAAAATATCAAATATGAGCTTAATGACGGTCTTGCTGTTGTAACTATCAACAGACCGCAGGCAATGAACGCACTTAATATGGATGTTCTCTCCGAGCTCTATGATGCTTTTAACGCCATCGAAAATGATGAAGCCGTAAGAGCTGTAATCGTTACCGGAGAAGGACGCGCATTTGTTGCGGGAGCTGACATCGCTCAGATGAATAAGCTCAATGCTCTCGAGGGTCGTCAGATGATGATAAACGGTCATCAGGTAATGAATAAAATAGAAGCCCTTTCTAAGCCTGTAATCGCCGCTGTGAACGGTTTTGCGCTCGGTGGTGGCTGTGAGCTTGCTATGGCTTGTGACATCCGCATAGCGTCAGAAAAAGCCAAGTTCGGTCAGCCTGAAGTTGGTCTTGGAATAATACCGGGCTTTGGAGGTACACAGAGACTTTCGAGACTTGTCGGACGCGGCATGGCAAAATATCTGATTTTTTCCGCTGAAATTATAGGTGCTGACGAAGCTTACAGAATCGGTCTTGTAGAAAAACTCGCGGCTCCTGAAGAACTCATGGCAGAAGCCGAAAAGCTTGCAAGAACCATCATGAGCAAAGCTCCTATTGCAGTTTCAACTGCAAAGAGCGCAATCAATAACGGCTTTGATATGGACATCAAGAGCGCAAGCGTTTTCGAGATTGAAACCTTTACGGCTGCCTTCGGTTCAGAGGACAAAACCGAAGGCATGACCGCATTCCTCGAAAAGCGTCCTGCCGAATTCAAGAACAGATAGTAATGTATGTCATCTATAGCAGGACTCCCTCACCGGAGTCCTGTTTTTCTGTGCACTTATTCATCCTATTTTCACGCATTATTTTTTTGAATTTTGCCGTGTTTTCCATGAGTCGCACTTTCCTGCTTTTGCAGTTCCTGCCGAGCGTATCACTTTCTCTTAAAATGATGCATAAATTTTTTTTATGCATCATTTCATCTCAAATATCTACAGAAATCTTGCTCTGAACTCTTTCCGTAGATATTATCTGTTTTTTTTATGAATAATTCTTAAATATACATAAAAACAAGATGAATATCTACGGGGATAGCTTGCATTCGTTAGATTTTCCTGCGCTTCAGCGTTCTCTCATATTATGTGAATCAGATTTACTTTTGACAGCAAAAAGCGAGAGTTAGAAAACTCCCGCCTTAAGTATGTACCTATATGATATTGTCTTACAGTATTCCGTTTCCGAAGAGCGGTGCAAATACTACTGCAACAATTGTCATCAGCTTGATGAGAATGTTGATTGAAGGTCCTGATGTATCCTTGAACGGATCGCCTACAGTGTCTCCTACAACAGCAGCCTTATGAGGTTCGCTGCCTTTGCCTCCGAAATGACCTGATTCGATGTACTTCTTCGCATTATCCCATGCACCACCTGCGTTTGCCATCATTATTGCAAGGAGAACACCTGATGCAAGAGCACCTGCAAGAGTTCCCGCAAGAGCTTCCTTGCCTACAACAAATCCTACGAAAAGCGGAACGATGATTGCCATAAGAGCAGGTACGAGCATTTCCTTAAGAGCAGCGCTCGTTGAAATGCTTACGCACTTAGCGTAGTCAGGCTTTGATGTGCCTTCCATGATGCCCTTATCTTCTCTGAACTGTCTTCTTACTTCTTCAATCATCTGGTTTGCAGCCTTACCTACCGAGTTCATCGTCATAGCCGAGAACAGGAACGGAAGCATAGCTCCGATGAAAAGACCGATTATTACCATAGGGTTAAGAAGGCTTACGATTTCTACCTTTGCAACTTCTGCATATGAAACGAAAAGTGCAAGTGCTGTAAGCGCAGCCGAACCGATTGCAAAACCCTTACCGATAGCTGCTGTAGTGTTTCCTACCGAGTCGAGCTTATCTGTAATTTCTCTTACGTCCTCAGGAAGTCCCGACATCTCGGCGATACCGCCTGCATTGTCGGAAACAGGGCCGTAAGCATCAACAGCTACTGTCATTCCTGTTGTCGAAAGCATTCCAACTGCGGAAAGTGCAATACCATAAACGCCTCCGAATTTGTACGCAACAAAGATTCCTATCGCAATCAGCACGATTGGAACGAGTGTGGAATTCATACCTACGCCAAGTCCTGAAATAATAGTCGTTGCAGCACCTGTCTGTGACTGGTCGGCAATCTTTCTTACAAATCCGTAATCTCCTGATGTGTATATTTCCGTTATCTTACCTATTGCGATACCGCAAACGAGACCTGCTATAATAGCCCACGCATAGTTATATGTTCCGAGCATGTACTTGCTCAGTACAACTGCAACTACGATTACGATGATTCCGCTGACATATGTTCCCATATTGAGCGCCTTTGCCGGGTTGACATTATCACCGCCTCTTACCATGAGGATTCCTATAACTGAAGCTATTATGCCGACTGCCGAAAGTATGAGCGGGAACAGCGCCGCTGTAGTTTCGTCAAACATTGCTCCTGCAGGTGCCGTTTTTACTGCAACTGCCGCAAGCATGATAGCTGAAATGATAGAACCTACATATGATTCGAAAAGGTCCGATCCCATTCCTGCTACGTCACCTACGTTATCACCTACATTATCTGCTATAACAGCAGGGTTTCTCGGATCATCCTCCGGAATACCTGCTTCTACCTTACCTACAAGGTCAGCACCTACGTCAGCAGCTTTTGTATATATTCCGCCGCCTACACGACCGAACAAAGCCATCGATGATGCACCGAGTCCGAAGCCGGTTACACACTGTGTAACTGTAGCAAAATCAAGAACGCTGAAAATAACTCCAAGACCGAATAAACCGAGTCCCGAAACACAAAGACCCATGACAGCACCGCTTCTGAAAGCTACAGCAAGCGCCTTAGGCATACCGTGAGTTCTTGCTGCATTAGCAGTTCTGACATTACCCTTTGTGGCAACGTTCATTCCGAAATATCCGGCAAGGACGGAAAGCAGCGCACCGATTACATAAAGCACAGCCGTTGTCCAGCTATTAAGTCCAAAGCCGAGAAGCAGGAAAAGAACAACAATAACGATAACCATCGTCTTGTATTCTCTGAAAAGGAACGCCATAGCGCCTTCTCTGATATAACCTGCAATTTCCTTCATTCTGTCTGTTCCTTCGTCAGCTTTGCTGATCCAGCTTGCGAGGCAAAATGCCACAAGCAGACCGACAGCAGCGGCTGCAGGAACGATCCAACTGTTCATAAGAATACCCTCCTCTTTCCACTCGATTCCATAAACAGATCAAGAGGCACTATAAAAGCGCCTCTTATTTAGCGAATAAAATAATAAAAAAGTTAATTACTTAAGGGCTACAAGCACAACCGATAACACGATAAATGCTACTGCTGCTATGACCGTAAGGCGCTTAAGCAGAAGTTCGATTCCCGTGCTCTTTTTCTTACCTAAAAGCTGTTCTGCTCCACCTGCGATCGAACCCGATAATCCGTCACTGTTGCTCGACTGCAGAAGAACACTCAATATAAGAAAAATGCTAACAATAGCCAATACTACCATTAATGCGGTTTGCATAGTAGTTACCTCCTTGATTTATAACTATTAAACGATATCATAACATGGATGTAAAATCAAGAAAAATTATTTCAGAACCGATCAAAAATCGATAATCTGCATGAATTTTTCGGGATCAAGGCTTGCCCCTCCGACGAGAGCGCCGTCAATTTCATCCATATTCATTATTTCTCCGGCGTTTTCCGGCTTTACACTTCCGCCATATTGAATGATAACGTCATCGCATGTATCTTCATCATAGAGCTCTTCGATCGTATATCTGATCAAAGCACACATTTCCTCAGCCTGAAGCGGGGTTGCCGTTCTACCCGTTCCGATCGCCCATATAGGCTCATATGCGATAACCATTTTTTTTACGTCATTCCTGTCAATATCGAGAAGTGCCGCCTCAACCTGATTTCTTACGACTTCAATATGGCGTTCCTCTTCTCTTTCCTCGAGATCCTCGCCTACGCAGAGAATAGGTATAATATCGCTTTCACCAAAAAGACGCTTGAGCTTAAGATTTACCGTTGTATCGGTTTCGTTGAAAAACTGCCGTCTTTCGGAGTGTCCGACGATGCAGTAGTCGACACCTGCCTCTTTGAGCATATCAACGGATATTTCACCTGTAAAAGCTCCGTCCTTAGCATAGTGCACATTTTGTGCGCCTACGCCTATTCCCGTTCCTTCAAATATCTCCTTCAAAACATGCAGGTTTGTAAAAGGAGCGCATATTGCAGCTCTTATATCTGTATCCTTATAAAGCTCTTTGAACTTTTCGGCAAATGCTTTCGCTTCCGAAACGGTTTTGAACATTTTCCAGTTTCCAGCAATAAGTGGTATACGCATTTGTTATTTCTCCTCAATAATGCTTATTCCTGGCAGGTCTATTCCCTCGAGAAATTCAAGGGACGCTCCGCCGCCTGTAGAAATGTGAGTCATCTTGTCGGCAAGCCCGAATTTTTCTACTGCCGCAGCCGAATCGCCTCCGCCTATTACAGTTGTTGCAGATATTTCCGCAAGAATCTCTGCAACTTTTTTTGTTCCTTCGGCAAAGTTTTCCATTTCAAATGCGCCCATAGGTCCGTTCCAGACTACGGTCTTTGCATCCTTTAGAATATTCCCGAAAAGCTCTATGCTCTGAGGCCCTACGTCAAGTCCCATCATATCTTCAGGTATCTCGTCACAGTCATGGAGTGATATTCTTGCATCATTGCTGAATGCATCAGCGCACACTACATCAACAGGAAGCACAAGTCTTACGCCCTGCTCCTCTGCTTTTTCGAGAAGTGATGCGGCTATGACAACGCTTTCTGCGTCAAGTATTGATTTGCCGATTTCGTAGCCTATAGCCTTGTAGAATGTGAAAGCCATTCCTCCGCCGATGATAAGGGTATCCACTTTCTTGAGGAGATTCTCTATCACCTTGATTTTGTCAGCGACCTTTGCTCCGCCCATGATAGCGACGAAAGGTCTTTCAGGTTCATTGACTGCTGCGCCAAGATATTTCACTTCCTTTTCGATAAGGAATCCCGAAACGCACGGAATGTATGAAGCAATTCCGGCCGTTGAAGCATGCGCTCTGTGAGCTGTTCCGAAAGCTTCCTGAACAAAGACATCGCCAAGCGAGGCAAGCTCTTTCGCAAAAGCAGGGTCGTTATCCGTCTCTTCCGCTCTGAAACGAACATTCTGAAGCAGAATTATATCCCCGTCCTTCATTGAGGCTGCCGCATTTTTTACGTTATCGTCAATGACCGTATCGCAATCCTCAAATCTCACTTCTTTGCCAATAAGCTCGGAAAGCCTTACCGCTGCCGATCTGAGGCTGAACTTTGCGTCAGCCTTCCCCTTTGGTCTTCCGAGATGTGACATGATTATGATCCTTGCGCCGTTCTCCGTAAGATAATTTATCGTAGGGAGAGCCGCTCTTATTCTCGTATCATCTGTGATATTACCTGCCTCGTCAAGAGGAACGTTGAAATCGCATCTGATCAAAACTTTCTTTGATCTTACGTCTATATCTCTAACTGTTTTTTTCATTCTTTTTGACCTCTTAACAAATCAAGCGTTATCCACTTTGCTCATATGCTCTATCAGGCAAAGGAGCTTGTCTGCATAGCCGAATTCATTGTCATAGTAGGCTATAAGCTTGAAGAATGTGTCGTTAAGCATTATGCCCTGAGTTCCGTCATATATGGATGTATTTGCGTCGCCGATGAAGTCGCTCGTTACGCACTGATCAGGTACAAGCTCGATTATGCCCTTGAGGTATGTTTCAGATGCGCGCTTTACGGCTTCGTTTATTTCTTCAAGACTCGTAGGTCTCTTGAGCTCTATGTTCAGGTCAACTACCGATACGTCTGCAGTAGGAACTCTGTATGCAAGACCTGTAAGCTTTCCTGCAATCGAAGGAATGACAAGACCTACAGCCTTTGCTGCGCCTGTCGATGTAGGGATGATATTTCCGAATACGCTTCTGCCTATTCTCCAATCCTTCTCATTTTTGCCGTCGATAGGCTTCTGCTTTGATGTTGCAGCATGAATCGTTGACATGAGACCCTGTACGATTCCGAATTCGTCTTCGAGAACCTTGCACAAAGGAGCAAGACAGTTCGTCGTGCATGAAGCATTTGATACGACATTCATGTCCTTAGTGTATTTATCAAGATTGACGCCGCATACGAATGTTGGTGTTTCCTTGTCCTTTGCCGGAGCGGAAATAATTACTTTCTTTGCACCTGCTTCGATGTGACCCATTGCTTTTTCTGTAGTGCAGTAAGCGCCTGTCGATTCGATTATGTACTCTGCACCGCATTCTTTCCAAGGAATCTTGTTGATTTCTGTCTCGACGTAAACAGGTATCTTTTTATCGTTAATAATCAGGCAGTCTTCGCCATATTCGACTTTGCCCGGGAATCTGCCGAATGTAGAATCGTACTTTAACATGTATGCCAGATACTTAAGATCTTTGCCGCTTCTGTAGTTTATGCCTGCGATTTCAATTTCAGGGTGATCTACAGATGCTCTGATTGCTGTTCTTCCGATTCTTCCGAATCCGCTGATTCCGACTTTAATTGCCATAATAAAACCTCCATGACTCTTTATATTGGATTAAAGTTTTTATAATAATAGGTGGGTTTCACCTAAAAACGACGACGCTTTGACGATGAAAGGATTCCCGTTTCATCGCGGTACTTTGCCACGGTCCGTCTCGATATTTCTATTCCTTCCGTACCGAGCATATCGGCGATCTTCTGGTCGCTGTACGGGCTTTTTGGATTTTCGCCCTCTATGATTTCTCTTATCATAGATTTGATGCTGTTTGATGATATTCCGGATCCGTCATCCGATATGACTCCGCTCGTAAAGAAATATTTCAGTTCGAATACGCCTCTTGAGCACTGCATATATTTCCCGTTGATTGATCTGCTGACCGTAGATTCGTGTATTCCGACTTCATCTGCAATCTGCTTAAGCGTAAGCGGCTTCAGGAAACGTTCACCCGCTTCAAAGAAATTCTGCTGATATTTGATTATTGCTGACGCAACATTGTATATAGTCTTTTTTCTTTGCTCGATGCTCCTCATAAGCCAAACGGCCGAGTTGAATCTTTCGTTAAGATATTTCTTAAGCTCCTCATCTTTGCCTGCTTCCGCCGACATTTTATTATAGTATGAGCTCACCATCAGATGCGGAACATCACCTTCGTTTGAGATTACCGTATATTCTCCGTCCTGTTTTTCGACTATTATGTCAGGTACAACATATTTTACCGTCTGATCCGAATCATAAAGGCGACCCGGTTTCGGCTCAAGAGCTTTGATTTTATCTGCAATCGCCTGCACTTCGGAAAGTCCGAGTCCAAGCTCCTTTGCTATCTGTGATATCTTGTTATCCGCAAGTTCTTCGAGCCTGTTTTTGATGATGAATTCTATGTTCTTGTCTATTTCGCCTCTTGCCTCAAGCTGAATGCACAGGCATTCTCTGAGATTTCTCGCGCCTACGCCTGTAGGATCAAATGTCTGAATTACCGAAAGCACACGCTCTATATCTTCTTTTTCTGCGTTCATGCTGGCTGCTATTTCTTCTTCAGACATAGAAAGATAACCGTTATCATCTATACATTCGATCAAATAACGGCCGAGTTCTGAGTCTTTTCCTTTAAGACTCGAAAAATGGAGCTGAACAAGCAGATGCTCAGTCAAACTTACCCTGAATGCGACATATTGCTCATATGAAAAATCTCTGATTTCTTCTTTTGCAATATCCCATTGCTTGTACGCCTCAACGCTGTAGTTTGACTCTATTATCTTTTCGCGCAGCTCATCTATATTGATTTCCGTATCATAAGACTTGGGCATTTCCGCCTCAAGTATCGGGTTTTCAAGAAGTTCGTTCTGTATATACTCCTTAAGTTCCTGATTGTTGAATTGAAGTATGCGAATCGCCTGAATCAGCTCCGGCGTCATCGCAAGCTTCTGCGTTTGCTCAACATTCAGTTCATATCCGAGTTTCATGAATAGTTACCTTCAAATCACTTTATCTAATGCAATAATTATACCATATCAAAAAATTAATGCAAAGGATAAAGCAAAAGAAACGATGAGATATGAGTTTTCTCAGCTTAGCGCCTTGCATATCTCATCAATCCATTCTCTTCTCTTGTCTTGCCCATTCTTTCATAGGCCTCTTTGTGGCTGCTTGATTCTTCATAGAAGCCGTTCATATCATCGCAAGGAAAATCGGTGCAGAACGCACAGCTTTCTATCTCTTTTTCTCTGCAGCATTTTACAGGCATACATATATCATCATCTTTCCACTCGGTAAGCCTGCATGACGGACAGATTTTGTTTATGTAATCAGTGCACGACGAACAACATACGCCGCAATGGCCTATATTATTTTCCATAATTAATCCCTGTAATTTCCAGTTTATCAAAATTTCTTAATGAAGCGTTTTTGGGCTTTATCAAAGTCATAATATGCCGAAGGCGTCATATCCCTAATATAGTAAAACAATTGTATGTTTCAAATGTGTCTTTTGCCCATTCATCAATTTCTTTATATAGTTCTTCCGCCATTTTGAATTTTTAAAAATTCTATATATGAATCAGGGAGTTTGTATCCAATTCTGTCTCAGTAAGAGCAACCATTTCATCTGTAAGTGGCTTTTCAACATAATTTTCCAAATAGTATTGGTGATTATTCCAAAAGCCACTAAAGTCTATATCGGCAAAGTATTTTCTCATAGCTCTTTTACCATCTGCATTTCTCTAAAATTCTTACCACAAAATGTGTATTCGATCTCTTGGATCTCCTTAAAGCCTATTGATGTGTACATTTTACGGGCAACAATGTTTTTCAGAGATACACTTATATATAACTTATTTGCACTGTGTTTTTTCTTGAAATAATCAATAAATGCTATCACAGCTTGTTTGCCGTAACCTTTCCCTTGAAATTGCTTTCCTATCATGAAACGGCTCATAGACCATCCTGGCAAAGATTCGTCATAGTCATACAGGACAAAACCCACCATCGTTTCTTCGCAATAGATTCCCAAAGTGTAAAGCCCATCTTCATAAGCCGCTTCTACCAATGACTGTTTGTTGTCCGCAACAAAACCATCTTGGCTGTCATCAATAGTCAAAGCCATGCAGTCCCAATAG
>JAEXBK010000091.1 GCA_023394035.1 Bacillota bacterium | reverse complement strand
CGCTTGCCCTGTAGTCCGGGATATTCAGCGAAGTATCGGCAGACACAACGCCTACCAGCCCTACGTTTCTGAAATCAAGCCCTTTAGCCACAAGCTGTGTGCCGATAAGGATATCAGTTTTGCCTTTAGCGAATTTTGTTATTATTTTTTCTGCAGCACCTCTTGATTTGATAGAATCAAGATCAAGTCGCTCTGCTTTCTTGTCCGGAAACAGCTTCGTTATTTCCTCTTCAATCTGCTCCGTTCCCACTCCTGTAAACTTTATGTATTCGCTACCGCATTCTGTACATTCCGGAGGAATAGGATAATGCTTTCCGCAGTAATGGCATACGGCGGAGTTCACGCTCTTATGATATGTAAGATTAATGCCGCAATCAGGACATTTCATCGTATTTCCGCACTGTCTGCATTTGATTGAGGTCGAATAGCCGCGCCTGTTCAGAAAAAGTATTATCTGCTCACCTGCCGATAAGGTTTCTTTCATTGCTTCGATGAGTCTTTTGCTGAAAACGCCCCTGTTGCCCGATCGCAGTTCTTCGAGCATATCTACGGTTTCTATATCGGGAAGCTCTACGCCGTTATACCGCTTGCTGAGCTCAATAAGCTTATATATGCCGCGTTTTGCCCTTGAGTAAGAGATAACCGACGGGGTTGCACTTCCGAGTACTATAGTCGCCCCCGATGATATTGCACGTTTCATAGCTATATCAACGGTCTCGTATTTCGGGCTCATATCCGCTTTGTATGAAGCTTCATGCTCTTCATCCATTATGATGAGACCTATGTTCTCTAACGGAGCAAAGACAGCCATTCTCGCTCCTACGACGATTTTGGCTTCTCCTGATCTTATTCTCTGCCATTCGTCAAATCGTTCACGACCCGTAAGCCTGCTGTGCATCACGGCAACCTTATCGCGTCCGAATCTCCCTATAAATCTGTCGAGAATCTGCTTTGTGAGCGCAATCTCGGGAACGAGCATAATTACCGTTTTACCTTGTTCTAGCGCCTTTGCAGCAGACTGCATATAAACTTCCGTCTTACCGCTGCCTGTAATTCCGTGAAGCAAAAAGCTTTTTTGTTTTGATGAAGATATCGATGCCGCTATCTCTGTATATGCTTCATGCTGCTCCGGTGTAAGCGCTTCTATCTCTTGTGATTCGCCTGCATTGTCCTTAAGAGGTCTTTTTTCCTTGCCTTCCTTTGTTGCTTTTCCCGGCGGAATAAAGCATTTCACGGCATCAAAGTATTTGATCCCGTAGCGCTGTCTCATCCATATCGCAGTTGATATCATCTCCTCTGACATGGATAAATCCTCATCTGTCGATACGATTTTCTTTATCTTTGATTCGTCAACTGAGGGCTTATCATCAATGTCTATTACGACAGCTCGCTTCAGGCTGTTTCCTCGCCCGAAGGGTACGGTTATGATCTGCCCTATCCTTATATCGTCATCCGCCTTGTATGTATACAGGCTGTCGGTATGTCTCGTATTGTTATCTATTGCAGCTTTGATGTATTTCATTTCAAATTAAAGTAGGTTAATGCCGTTTTTCCTGCACTCACTTTCCATCTCTTCAGGCCAAGCCCCGACCTGCACCTCACCGATATGTGCTTTTCTGAGGAAGTACATGCACAGGCGGCTCTGTCCTATGCCGCCTCCTATCGTATACGGAAGCCTGTTTTCGATTACATCCTTTTGGAATTTAAGTGACATGCGATCCTCGTTTCCGGAAATCAAAAGTTGTCTTTTCATCGATTTGGAATCTACCCTTATTCCCATCGAGGATATTTCAAAGGCACGGTCCAGCACCTCATTCCAAAGAAGTATATCGCCATTCAGCTCCCAGTCGTCATAATCGGGTGATCTTCCGTCGTGAGGCTTACCTGATCTCAGTTTTCCGCCTATTCTTGATATGAAGACGGCTCTGTGAATCTGTGTAATAAGCTCTTCCCTTTCCTTTGGCGTCTTATCGGGATACAAATCCTCAAGTTCCTGCGAGCTTATAAAATAAATTTCGTTCGGTATACTCGTTCTTATGCTGCGATAAAGCCTGTTTACATAGTCTCCGAGATTTTTTATCGAATTGTAGATCGTAACAACCGCTTCCCGAAGGTATTTATCCGTTCTCTGCTCTTTTGTTATTACTTTTTCCCAGTCCCATTGATCTACGTATATCGAATGAATGTTATCGAGCTCTTCATCGCGCCTTATTGCGTTCATGTCGGTATATATTCCGTATCCCGGTTTTATATCGTATTTGCCGAGAGCCATGCGTTTCCATTTTGCAAGCGACTGAACGATCTCCATTTTGTGTTCGCCCATATCCCTTACCGTAAACTCGACTCTGCGCTCACTTCCCGTCAGGTTATCGTTAAGTCCCGATTCCGGGGCAACAAAAAGCGGTGCCGAAACTCTTCTGAGATTCAGTCCATATGCAAGCTCCTGCTGAAAATAGTCTTTTATTTTTTTTATTGCTCTTTGGGTCTCCATTCCGGAGAGCGAAGATTCATAGTCTTTTGGTATGATCAAATTCGGCAATATTTTGTCCTCTTTTCCGTTATTTAATCTGTTTTTTCTCTTTTGGAGAATTCGCATCCGCAGTAATCCTGTCTATACAGACCCATTTCCTTTGAAATAGCTATACTGCGTTGAAATCCCGCTTTTTTCTTAAAATCCGTTTCGAGGAACTGAACATTGAATTCCTCCGCCGCACGCCTTCCGCAGTTAAGTATTTTTTCGTAATTCTTGTGCGGGCTGACCGAAAGTGTCGTAGTAAAAACATGATAGCCAAGCTTGGCTGCTTTTTTTGCCGTTTCCCGTATTCTCATTCGGAAACAGACATCACACCTTGCTCCCCCTTCAGGCTCATTCTCAAGTCCGTACACAGCCTCGAGATATTCTCCCGGATCATACCGTCCCTCTATAAAATCTATATTCCAAGAGCCTCTGTTATTTCTGTTGAATTCTTCTATTACCTTGATTTGATTCAGCTTGCGTTTTTCGTATTCATCTGCTTCCGTAATGCAAGGGTTATAATAGAAAACAGTAACATCAAAATCCGCAGCAAAGCGTTCTATTACCGAGGTGCTGCAAGGTCCGCAGCAGCTGTGCAAAAGTAATCTCTGCCTCGAATTATTCCCTCCCGTACGCGTAAAAGAATCGGAAATATTGTTAATTGTTTTCCCCTCGGACACATGCGAGGATGTACACTCTTTTTTTGACATTACAGTTCCCTTTTATATTTTGAACTTCACATTCAGCGGCATATATATTATGATAAATTGTATCACATTTTACGGTAAAATTAAAGCATTTTGAACACGAAAGGCTTGCGGGAGGTATCGCATAATTTCCATGAAGGACATCCCAATAATAAACACTCTGAACATCGAACTTCGCAGAGAATTCGGCAGAAAAATGGTCAAGCTCTCTTTGGACGGCGGCTTCACATGCCCAAACAGAGACGGATCAAAAGGATATGGTGGATGCATTTTTTGTTCGGAAAGAGGAAGCGGAGACAACGCCTCCACGATAGATGAGCAAATCACCCTGCTTTCCGCAAAATGGAAGGATGCAGGATATATCGCATATTTTCAGAACTTCACCAATACATATGCGCCCGTATCAAGGCTCAGAGAAATCTACGCAGGCGCTTTGAAGGATCCGCGCATCGAAGGCATAGCCATAGCTACGCGTCCTGACTGCATAGACGATGAAGTTCTGGAGCTGCTCGAAGAAATAAGCAAAGAACGCTTCATGTGGATAGAGCTTGGGCTTCAGACAATTCATCAAAAGACCTCATCCATGATAAACAGCCTTTTTACGCTTGAGGAATATAACAATGCCGTTGACAAGCTTATCTCAAGGAAAATCAAGGTCGTCACACATGTGATCCTCGGTCTTCCCGGAGAAAGCACCGACGATATGCACAAAACTGTAGAATTCGCATGTAAAAAAGATATCTGGGGTCTTAAGCTTCATCTCCTGAATGTCATTAAAGGAACAAAGCTCGCAGCTATGTACCCTGATTTTGAGCCGTTCAAATCAAGAGATGAATATGTATCTCTCGTGTGCGATCTCCTCGAAGAGATACCCTCTCACATAGTTATGCATAGGCTTAGCGGAGACAGTCCCGCCGAGCTTCTGATCTCACCTAAATGGTCATATAGAAAAAGGCTCATTCTAAACGATATAAACGCAGAAATGAAAAAACGCGGAAGCTTTCAGGGCTGCCGCGCATAATCATCTTTTATTTTCCGGGACCGAGTCTTCCGTCGTTATAATGCTTTCGGCATAGCGATATATACATATCATTTCCGCCGATTACGACCTGATCTCCCTGCTTTACTATCTTGCCGTCGACTACTCTTGCAACCATAGTGGCTTTTCTTCCGCACCAGCAGATAGTCTTTATTTCTTCGATCTTGTCTGCATATATCAGCATGTAATACGAGCCTTCGAACATCTGATTTCTGAAATCGTTCTTAAGTCCGTATGCAATTACAGGCACACCAAAGCTGTCTACTATTTCAACAAGCTCAAGTATGTGATGTTTCTTCATGAATTGACATTCATCAACAAGCACACAGTCTATTTTCTTCTTTTCATTTTCTTTTATGAAAAGTTCAAGTATGTCTGTATCCTTAGTTATGTCTATTGCTGCTCTTTGAACTCCAATTCTTGAAGTTATGACCCCGCTTCCGTATCTGTCATCGACAGACGGCTTAAGCGTTAGAACGGTCTGTCCCCTTTCCTCATAGTTATATGCGACCTTGATCAGTTCGATCGATTTCCCGGCATTCATCGTGCTGTAACGATAATATAACTGTGCCATCATTTCACCTCAACCCAAAATCAATATTGTAAAGCTTACGACGAAATCGTACTTACGACGAAATCGAAGATTTCTGTAAGCTATTGACAGTAGCTTGCTAGCCAATCGCGCTGCTCTTGGGCAAGCCTTGTGTAAAGCTTACGACGAAATCGAAGATTTCTGTAAGCTATTGACAGTAGCTTGCTAGCCAATCGCGCTGCTCTTGGGCAAGCCTTGTGTAAAGC
>JAEXBK010000031.1 GCA_023394035.1 Bacillota bacterium | reverse complement strand
GAGCACTTCAAGGAAAATCTGCCGGAAGGCAAGAAGAAACACTTCCATGTTGCCTTCATGCCTTGCACCGCAAAAAAATTCGAGGCACAGCGTCCTGAGTTTAAGACTGACGAATATCAGGCTACCGATAATGTACTTACTACACAGGAGCTTATCAGAATGATAAAGGAATCGGGAATCGTCTTTGATGAGCTTGAACCTGAATCTGTAGATATGCCGTTCGGCACGATGTCCGGGGCAGGAGTGATATTCGGCGTTACAGGCGGAGTTACGGAAGCTGTTTTAAGAAAAATAGCAAACGATAATTCGAGAACAACGCTTGCCGCACTTTCATACATAGGAGTACGCGGACTTGAAGGTGTAAAGGAAGCATATCTTCCTTACGGCGACAAGGAAGTGCACATAGCCGTAGTCAGCGGTCTCGCAAACGCAAGCCGTCTTATAGAACAGATAAAGAGCGGAGAGAAATCGTTTGACATCGTTGAAGTCATGGCATGTCCTGGCGGCTGCATAAGCGGTGCGGGACAGCCTTATATACCTTTCAACGAGAAGGAAATAAGAGGTAAAGGCCTCTACACCGCGGACAGCGTAAGCACGATAAAGCGCTCACAGGATAATCCGCTCGTAAAGGATCTGTACGAGGATCTGATCAAAGGTCGCGAGCACGAGCTTCTGCATGTGGATTATATGAGCAAGTAATACGTATATAGCGAGAGCACCCTGCAATCGGGTGCTCTTCAATTTTTGTGGAAAAATGATTTTTTTTGTGTATAATTATCTTATCGATACATTTTGGAGGGAAAATGAAGGTAAGTACGAAACGAAGCAAATTCGAAAAATTTACTGATAAGATAGCCTATATGATGGAGCTTATAGTTTCCGCAATAATTATAATTGCAGCAGGCGCTCTGATTGTGAGGATGATTTACGAGCTGATGTTCAGCAGAGATATGATCGAGATGACAGGTGACCGTTTCAGTATATTGCTTGGCGATCTTCTCAGCATCACTGTAGGCATAGAGTTTATCAAGCTCCTGACTAAGCAGAGAATCACTGAGCTCATTGAGGTTGTTCTTCTCGCTCTGACGAGACAGCTTGTAGTTGAACATCTCAGCATGACATATATGTTCATGGGTGTACTTGCAATAGCTGTATTGTTCCTGATAAGAAAGTACCTTTTTACGGCAGAGGAAACAAAGGCTCACGAGAAAAACTGATTTTATCGCCTGAGCTTGATTACAGCGTCGATAAACATACATGCGTTTTCGCGCTTTGAGAATATTGCGCGCGCAAATTGCTTGTTGCCGCCGCCTTTGCCGGCAAATACAGAGACGTTATCCTTTACAAGCTTGCCGCAGTCGGCAGAGTCCGAGAAGAGGAACACGGTATTGCTTGCAAGATCGATAAGGAACAGCATGTCTTTGATTGAGCCTGCAAGAGCTCTTCCCAGAGAAATAATGTCGTCAGCAGTAAGCAGAGAATATTCTTTTATGACGGGTTTGCCTTCGGCAAGCTCGTTTTTTAGTATGCTTCTTTCGTCTGATATGATCTTTGATGTAAGCTTGTAGAGTCGTTCGCGCACTGTGCGATTCTTTTCCTTCATGGCCTTGAACTTTTCTTTGACATCGCGGTAGCCTGCGGATAATTCGTTTTCTATGGCAGTCAAGACATCAAATCTTTCCTGATATTGCATAAATGCCATGCGACCGGCATCAAAGAAAATCCTCGACATCCCCTTGTTAGGCTCAATCTTATAGATCTTTATCATGCCCACCTGCCCTGCGCTTGAAGGATGTGTTCCGCAGCATGCCACTGAATCGGCAGGTGATGATGTATCGCCTACGGTAACTATGGTGATGTCGTGCTCAATTGCGAGCTTTTTTCTGAGCGGCATTTTCTCGGCATCCTCTTTATTTTCAAATTCACATACCGAAACAGGAAGATCGAGCCATATCGCCTTGTTGGCTTCAAATTCCGCCTGCCTTGCCATTTCAGCCGTTACTTCTTTGTATTCTGAATCATCCTCAAATGCAATGTCTATGGTCATATAATCGTCGCCCATGAGAAAGCCGCGGTTTATGCCTCCGAAGAGCGAAAAAAACGATCCCGAGAGGATGTGCTCTCCGCAGTGGCGCTGCATATTATCAAAACGCCTTTCCCAGTCTATAGAAAGGGAGACGGTATCTCCGACTTTAAGCCCTGATGTGTTTCCGTCGGCAATATGGAATATCATACCGTCTTTTTCGGATACGTGTTTTATTTTGACCCCTGATATGCTTCCTGTGTCGGAGCTCTGTCCGCCTCCTTCGGGGAAGAAAACAGTTCTGTCAAGCACGATTGCCGCATTGCCGTTTTGATCGGAAATATCCGTTATAACGGCTTCGGTTTCCGTAAGATAGGCGTTTTCTTTATATAATTTCAATGTGTTCATATAGACCTCCGAAATATAATTTCCATTTTTTTACCTTAAGAACAAAAACTTATTTACAACATAATATTATCTGAGGAAAACTTGCTATTGACAAAATTTGAAATATAGGTAATCGTTGATTTTACAACGATTTGCTGCAAAAAGTTATCCACAATGAACCGTTGATAAAAATGTATACGATTTGCGAAAAACTTGTGGAAAAGTGTTGAATCGTTGATAAACTTAAGCTTTGCCCTTGTTGAAAAGAACCACCGTAAAAAAAGAACAAAGGTTGACATAATACAAAAATCACTTTTCCTGCAAATATTTTATAAAATCATCAAAACTCGTATATCCGCTTTCGATATATGTACCTAAAACGGGAGAATCGAATCTGATGCTCATAAGCTCTTCCATGTGTGATGCCTCATCATTCAATGCAAGACCCAATGTGGCTTCGAGTGCGGAAGTGCCGTACATGTCGCGGCTTGCAAAGATGACCTCACCGCTTTCCGAAAGAAAGATTTGACCGATTGTATCTTCATCAAGCCTGTATTCACGATTACCGACATGGGAATTGTCCTCCTTATAAAACATGAAGAGCGTTCCGGTATCATAGAGGTTTGATGTCATGGCTTTAGATAAAGATGAAATCACTTGATCTAATTTGGCAATGTCACCTCTGAATTTTGACACTATTATATATTCGGAGCGCTTAAGAGCAAGATACGATTCCCAAGGCGATATTTTAAGCCTCGTGACCTCATGGCACGATGTCACCTTCATGTCCGAAATTGTGACATTGAGTATTATCTTGAAAAAGGACTCGTTTAAGCCCGTCACGGTTTCGCATCTGAAAAATCCGTCTTTTTCCGTTATATTGCAGGAATATAATGTGCCGGGCGCATTGAAGAGCATATTCGGCGCATCGTCTTTATCTGCGGAAAGATAGCGCGCGGCTTCCATGTCGTTTCCGGCGCAGCGCATAATGTAATAATTTATGAGCATATACGCACCGTCAATAGGAACGCAAATTTTGCTCATAAGTGCATTTTCCTCGTTTGCCGAAAAGAAAGTGCAGCTTGCTGCGAGCTTTGACAGCCAAAACCCGTCAACCGGCAAAATCATATGCAGCGCCTTATTGAACGATGCCCGCTCCGTGACGAGATGCGCCGCCTCTCTTTCTGTCAGCTCGATCCACTTGCCGCCCAGGGCACCGAATTTGTTTGATTTTTCAAGCTCAACAAATGTGTTTCCAGAGTCTCCGTACATGCTGAAGTCGTCGATGCCGAATTCTTCGTAATCGAGATAAAAGAAGAGATCGATCAGTTCTCCGTATGACATGTAACGCATGTGGAGACCTACGACTCCCATGAGACGCGTATTTGTGGCTTCTGCCATGATAAATTTATCGGTGGATGTGCTGCGTGAGCTTGTCGCGCCGCCTTTGATGACCGTGAACGGTGTTTTTTCTTTGCTGCTTGATTTTTTCATAACTTTTTCGTGCTTTGATCTGTAATAATAGGGTATAGATAAAATACCTGTGCAAATGGGTTGACAAACATTTTGTTATTAGTATAATCTGAAATGTAATCCTTATCAAGAGCGGCGGAGGGAATAGGCCCTGCGATGCCCGGCAACCTGTAACGCGATAGCGGTATAAAGGTGCTACATCCTACAGAAATTATATTTCTGAGAGATGAGGAATGATATGAGAAAGTATCACGCCTTTTCTTGATGAGAAAAGGCTTTTTCTTTTGATAGGGAAGGAGAAGGAGGAAAATAAATGAAAAAATTATTCACATCTGAATCGGTTACGGAAGGACATCCTGACAAAGTCTGCGACCAGATCAGCGATGCGATTCTTGACGCAATACTTGCGGAGGATCCAAACGGAAGAGTAGCCTGCGAAACGACTACGACTACGGGCTATGCGATGGTAATGGGAGAGATAAGCACAGAGTGCTATGTAGACATTCCTTCTATCGTAAGAGGTGTCATAAACGACATAGGCTACAACAACAGCGAATACGGTTTTGACGGAAATACGTGTGCGGTTCTTTCGGCTATAGACGAACAGTCGGGCGACATTGCAATGGGAGTTGACAAGGCTCTCGAATACAAGGAAGGCACACTGAACGATGCGATAGAGCAGGTCGGAGCGGGAGATCAGGGTATGATGTTCGGTTATGCCTGCAACGAAACTCCTGAGCTTATGCCGATGCCTATATCGCTTGCTCACAAGCTTACCCTTAGGCTCTCCGAGGTCAGAAAGAACGGCACGATCCCTTATCTTCGCCCTGACGGAAAGAGCCAGGTTACCGTTGAATATGAGGACGGCAAGGTTAAGCGCATAGATACCGTTCTGATCTCAACACAGCACGATCCTGATGCTACGCAGGAACAAATCAAAAAAGACGTAATCGAGCATGTGATCAAAGCGGTCGTGCTGGAAGAGCTCTTTGATGAGAATACGAAATTCCTCGTCAACCCTACGGGAAGATTCGTAATC
>JAEXBK010000054.1 GCA_023394035.1 Bacillota bacterium | reverse complement strand
GTCGAAGGATCATATCCCTCAAGCTTTCCGCTGTAAGCCTTGATCACCTTAGGTGCATAGAGAAGTACCTCCGCCGCCTCTTCATTTACTATCTTGCAAAACTCTTTATAATATGCTTTTCTTTCATCCTGATTTGTCGTCTTAAGAGCATCGTCCATGAGCTTGTCGGCTTCAGGATTACGGAATCCGACTATGTTCCATGCGGAATTTCCTTTTTCGTCGGAGGCGGAACTTGAATGCCATATAGGCTTAGGGTCCGGATCCGTATCAAGACTGCTTCCCATGAGATAAAGGTCAAATTCATGGTTTGCCATTACCTGGTCAAGGAGCGCCGCGAATTCCATTATTTCAAGCTCTACATCTATTCCGACAGCTTTTAGATTTGCCTGTATTATAGGCGCGCTTTGTTCACGTATTTTATTTCCTACAGGATATTTAAGGGTGACTTTGAAAGCTTCTCCTGCAGAATTTTCAACGATCCCGTCGCCATTTTTGTCTTCCCAGCCCGCCTCTTTAAGAAGAGATTTTGCTTTCTCCGGATCCGCCTTATACGGATTCAGAACACCGTCCTCAGGATATGCCCATGAGGTCGGAAGAAGCGGCGCATCGATGATCGTTGCGCGACCTTCAAGGAGCTTGTCAACCATAAGTGTGCGGTCAATAGCGTAAGTTATCGCCTGACGCACTTTTTTGTCCTGGAAGATCTTTTCTCTTAAGTTAAAACCCATGTACTGGCTTGTTATACCGGTATAGCTCGTAACCTTTACGCCGTTATCCTCAAGTGTCTTTATGTCCTGCGATTTCAATGAAGAAATATCCGCTATGTCTATCTCTCCGCTCGTTAATTCCGCGATAACGGTATCCTGATTCGAAACCTTGAATATGAATTTAGGAGTTTTTGCTTTTCCGGCATAGTAATCTTCAAATGCCTCAAGCTCAACGTACTGTCCCGGTACAAATTCCTTTAATACATAAGGTCCGCAGCCGATCGGTTTATTCATGAGCTCCGTTTTCTTTTGCCACTCTCCGAGAGGTATATCTCCCCAGATATGTTTAGGGATTATCGCGCGATCTGCGCCTATTTTACTTAATCCCGGCGCATAAGGCTGAGCAAATTCAAATTTGACCGTATGATCATCTACCACTGTAATTCCTTCAACTTTATCCGTCTCACCGTTATGACATGCAGCCGCGCCTTTAAGACCTTCGACGTCTCCGTACCTCGGTCCCGTATAGTCGGGTTTTGCCATTGACTCGAATGTAAAAGCAACGTCTTCGGCTGTCACCGGTTTCCCGTCATGCCACTTGATCCCCTCTTTCAGCTTAAAGGTCAAGGTAAGCTGATCATCGCTCATCTCATAGCTCTCTGCCATGTTAGGCACAAGGTTGAGATTTTTATCGTATTTGAGCAAAGTATCAAATGTGAATTTCAAAATGGCACCATCGTACTCGTCGTCCACCAACAACGGGTTCAGCACTCCTGAAGGAGAGTTCCACATGGCATATACAATAGTATCATCCTGTTCTTTTGAACCTGAAGATTCCCCGCTCGTGCCGCTTGTGCCGCCCGGCTCTCCGCAGGCGGTGAAAATCGTCACGATCATGAGCACAGACATAAGCAATGCCAAGATTTTCGTCCTTTTCATAATGTACCTCCAATCAATTACAATTCGTCCAATTGTATAAATTTACATTTATGTTACGACAAGCTTATGTATCTGTCAATACATTTTTAGTCTGATTTTGTTATTTTAGTTACTTTTTGAATTATTTTATCTTTCTTGGTTTTTTACTGTGTACAACAGTCAACCGTACAAAATGCTTTATGGGCATCTTTCCAATTAACGAAGCAAAGGCAATTTTTGATTAAATATAGGCGCTTTAGAAGAAAATGTTAAAAGGCTTCCGATCAATCAGCTCAGGAACGCGTTGTCCGTTTTATATAAGCAATGCCGCATATGGATGCACAAACAGCAGCAAAATATGCATAAACCGAGCTTTCGATCGGTGACATCATACGCGAAAGCGAAAGATTGTCAAAAAGCTCGGCTCCCGCCGCTCCGATTACGGAATGCAGCATTATAACCGCGCAGGAAATCAGCAAAGCTCCGTTTACGCTTTTCGAGATACGTGATGTCGCGGCGGTGATGATTCCCGCTGCGATTATCAGAATCAGCTTAAGCAGATAATATGAGGTCAAAACCGCCCTCATGCTCATATTCAGGAGGAAGGCTTTGAAGTATTCCATACTTTGGATAGGTGCGGACAGGTCAAATATCGCTCCATATTCCGAGGTAAACTTCAAAATTTCTGAAATTGAGGAAATTCCCCATATCAAAAGTGAAAAGAACAACACGAGAAGCAGCTTTCTGTTATCCGATGCGCGCCCTCCTTCCGTAGAGGTTTTAATCAGCGCATCCCGCATAGTATAAAAATCCCAAAGAAAAATGCGCATTAATCCGAATGACTAATGCGTACTATAAAATGAACTTTCTTGGGTAAACAATATGCCTAAATGTTTCCGGACATAATATAATAAACATAACTATATTACCTCGGCAGAAGAAGTATTTGATGATATATTATATTATTTTTCTAATTATCAGTCAATATTTTCATATCGAATATTTTATATTATGTCGAATTTTTGTGCATCTAAAGAAAAAGTTTTGATGAAATCCGAGCTTTTCTTACGGAGCTCTAAGGCGGTACGCTCGAATGCACCGCAAAGAAACACACTCGGCGTTTGCCGAGTGTGTTTCTTCTGGAGCTCCCAGGCGGACTCGAACCGCCGACCTGCGCGTTACGAATGCGCTGCTCTACCAACTGAGCCATGGAAGCCTGTTCCGGCGGCAAAGCCGCCGTCATTGAATTGTATTTGTTATCACAGTTACCTATTTTACCACATCATACCTACATCCGTCAAAGGATAAATCAAATCTACATATACTTCTGTACGGGCAGAATGTGCAAGGCACTTTTTTCTTTGATTTTTTCGGATGAAGGTCAATATGGCCGTCAAGAAGGCGGCTGATGATTTCGTCGGTTGCCGCGTCCACATCATCCTGAAGCGTTGAAAATTCAACATCTGTTATCAGCGTTCCAGAGGAACGCGAGTATGTGCCGTCCTTTTTCTTTGAGAGAGAAATTACCTCAGAGGAATCGTCTAAATCGCCGGCGATGCCTTTGATGACATCCGCATCATCAACCATTATGCCGTTCAGGAAGAAAAATTTTTTCATTTCTTTTGAAATTTTTCCCGAAAGATCGTCTTTTGATGTTTCATCGGCTTTGAAAGACGGGTCGGCTATCAGGAAGTAAAAGACCCCTGCAGGATCGCGGTGCTTTTCCTGCCCCGCTTTTAGGTAGAGCATGAGCTGCAGCCTGTAGCCGGCACGTGCTTCGTCGATGTCAAATTCCTCTTTGCCTGTTTTGTAGTCGATGATTTTGACGCGCCCGCCTCTGATGATGTCGAGGCGGTCTATCTTTCCTTCGATATATATCTTGCGACCTTTGATCGTCTTTTCGATGGGTTTAAGCGACCTGCCGCGTGCAAACGGAACCTCAAAGAAGCTTTCGGTTACGTCTCCGGCACGCCTTTGTCTTACAAGTGCAAGGCATACATATGTGCAGGCTTCGAGTGCTCTGTCCTTCCAATAAATCTCGCTGTTCGAGAGCTTGAAAAGACCGTCACGGTATTTGCCGGCTATGCGCTCGAGTATTTCGGAAACTATTTCGCGGCAGTGAGCTTCCGTTGCAGTCGCCCATGAATCCTCCGCCGTCACGGCTTTTGAAAATTCCATCAAAACCTCATGGTAGAGATCGCCGAGCTCGCGTCCGGATATTTCAAAGACTCTGCGTTCTTCCGGCTTGAGTCCGTAGCTGACAAAGTGTGAAAACGGGCATCGGCTGAATTTTTCTATGCGCGACGGGCTGAAAGAAAATTCGTCTCCCGACCTCGATGCTGATTTCGGTGCGAACAAGGAATCCGTAAGGTCAGCAGGAAGCGGAGCCTGCGAATTGTCGAATACAAGTGCGGAATTTATCTTGTCCATCACTTCGCTTTCTGAGGCTTCGAGGTATTCGCGCACAAGCTTCCACTTAGGATCAACGGCTTCGCTGGCATCGCCGGAGTTTCTCATTGCCTCTACATAGTGGCGCAGCGTATTTATCTCACCGCCGAGATAATCTGCGATATTTCCGCGGTTCAGCACATCTTCCTTTTCTTCAAGATCGGGGAAAATGTCAAAAATCCTGTCTACTATTTCGGATCTGTGGAGAGCACCGCCCTCGGAATCGCTGACCGAATAGCTTATGTACAGATGCGATTCCGGCTTTGACATCAGCCTGTAAATCGCGATGTTTTCTTCCATGTTGCGTACACGCTCCATCGAGCCGAGCGCTTTTCCCATATCGGCTATGTGTTCGAGCTCTTCCGGGCTGAACAAAATGTCTTCCGATGTGCCAAGCGGAAGCAAGCCTTCGTTTGCTCCGAGTATGAGCACGGCTTTCGTATCGCCTATCCTCGTGCGCTGCATAGTACCGAACACGATATCGTCTGCCGTAGGCGGAAGCACTCCGACCTCCATCTGCGAAAGCCCCGACGAAAGAAGCGTAACAAAGCGCTTACCGTCAAATTTTTCATCGCCAACAAGCTCGTAAAGCTGATCAAAAGCACCCATCAAAAGCTTCCATATCTGGTCGCTCTCCTCCGCCGTATCCAAAAATCCGTGTTCGCGTTGCTTCTCGGTCAAAATATTTATTCTTCCTGCAAAGTCTGCATCTATCGCAAGGTATTCGTAAAGCTTACTTGTAAATTCGGCATTGGTTTCTACGCTTCTGCAAAGCTCTTCGACCGGAAGCAGAAGCCCCATTACGCGCTCTCTTATTGAATTTATAGATGCGATGCCGTCCTCGCCGTACTCGAAAACGCCCTTTGTGAAAGGTTTTTTCCACATGCTGCCTTTTATGCGGTATTTTATCGCATAATTTTCGAGATCATCTATCTCGTCATGTGTAAGCGATGTCAGTCCCGTCTTGAGCAGCTTGAATATGTCGCCCGTTCTCAGCCCCTGAACGGCAGTCTGTATAAGCGATACAACAAAAACAGCGATAGGCGAGCTTTCTATGGAGCGTTTTGTATCATCAAAGATTTCGATACCGTATTCTCCGAATACGCGCTTTACTATTGCCGAGCCCGTGCCCCTGTCGTTCATGAAAACGGCTATATCTCGCAGGCGCAGGTTTTCTTTTCTGAGCAGATCAAGCACATATGATGCAGCCGATTCCGCTTCATTGTATATATTCGCGCATTTTACGACTTCAAGACCGGCTGTATTCTCATATGATGATTTCCCTACCGCATAAAGCTCTTTCTCGATTGCCTTGACGGCAGGCGCCCGCCTGCATCCGCAGGCGAGCGCGTCGCCCGGCCGGACATCCCTGATGACCGCCTGATGTCCGGCGGCCGCCGCGCCCTGTTGCAGGGCGCCTGCCACCATGTCGGTCAGCATAAACAGTTCTTCATCGCGGCAATCCCTGTCACCTGTGAGGAAAACATTGACTTCCTTCGCCGCGCTTATCAGCGCGGCTATGATGCTCAGATTCTTCGGCGTAAAGCTGTCGAATCCGTATATCCATATCACCGAACCTTCGATTCCGGAAGCCTGCGGAATCTTTGAAATATACAGATCCATAAGGTCTTCGGAATCCGTATATTTGTCCTTTATAGCCTCGTTGTACTCACGCATTATTAGGGCAAGATCGGCGAATTTGCGTTTCAGAACCTCGCCGAAGCTGCCGTCTCCCGCCTCCGCTATCTCTTCGAAATCCTCCGGAGTCATGCCGTACTGCTTAGCCTTTGAAATGAAATCGTTAATCGTTTCAACGAACGTTTCTTTTTTCGCCGCACCCGAAAAGACATTCAAATCAGCTTCCTTCTTTGAAAGTATCGACGAAAGCAGTATGTGCCTGCCATATTTGTCAATGAACACCTTGTCATTTCCGCCCGTTTCTGCGAGCACGGATGAACCTAACCTCGAAAAGCTCGTAATTTCAATGTCAAGAAGCACCTTCGCGCCAAGTCGCGAAAGTGCCTGCCTTTCGGCGGCGAGCGTGTACTGATCAGGCACGATAACCTTTGTCTCGCCGCCGCAGGCTTTGATCATGCCGTATATGAAACTTTCTTTGTCGACAGATTCCCTGCCGCGATATATATTCAGCATTTTTTACTACGCGGAGACTATATCTATTATCTCCTCTGCCCTTTCAACTACGAAGTCCGGCGCATCATGCCCACTCAGCTCATCCTGCGAAGTCGTGATCGTCCACGCTACGAGAACGGTTTTTACGTTTGCATTGTGCGCACATTGAATGTCAAAAAGCGAATCGCCTATCATGATAGATGCTTCGGGCTTTGATCCAAGCCGGTCAAGTCCTATCAGCACAGGTTCGGGGTCGGGCTTGTGCTTGTCCGTATCCTCGCATGTTACAATCACATCTATGCAGTCAGCTATTCCGAATGCTTCAAGCCCCGTGATTGTCGAGCCTCTGAGGCGCGATGTGACTATTCCGAGCTTATATCCTCTTGATTTCAGTTCTTTGACGGTATCCACCATGCCCGGAAAAGCCTTGATACGGCTCTCGTAGACATCACGCTGATACGATCTGTATATAGCAATCGACTCTTCGACATCAAAATCGGGCAGAACCTTCTTCATGGTTTCAACGAGAGGTTCGCCGAAGCTCCGGGTTATCTTATCGACATCTTCCTCACGTCCGAGTCGTGCTTTGTATGTGTGCTGCCACGAATCTATTACGAGCTGATTGGTATCCGCAATCGTTCCGTCAAAGTCAAAAATAATCGTATCTATTGCCATTTCAT
>JAEXBK010000026.1 GCA_023394035.1 Bacillota bacterium | reverse complement strand
GCATTATCATATTATCTTTTTAGGTATATTTTGTCAAGTTTTGGAGCCTTATTTTGCCTTCCAGCTGCTCTTGAGATCGACTATTCTGTTGAATACCTTTTCGGTTTCAGTAGTCAGCACGCTGTCTGCAACATAGTAGCCGTGGCGGAAAAACTGGAAGCGTTCTCCCGCTTTTGCCTCTGCAAGAGACGGTTCGGCAAAGCATATCTTCTCCTCGACGGATTCAGGGTTTACGATAAGCTCTCCTGTCTCGTCCTCAATCATAAGGCTGCTATAATCTCTTACCTTTATCTGAATTGCAGTCTTAGCATCGACAAAGTGTATCGTGCCCTTTACCTTGCGCGGTTCCTCACCCGACCCGCTCTTCGTCGAAGGATCATAAGTGCAGAGAAGCTCCTTTATCGTTCCGTCTTCATTCTTTACAACTTCTTCGCATTTGATAAAGTATGCACCCTTGAATCTGACCTCGTTGCCCGGGAACAGTCTGAAATATTTCTTTGCCGGAATCTCCATGAAATCTGCTCCGTCAACATAAAGCTCTCTCGAAAACGGGATCTCGCGCTTACCCATTTCCGGAACGTTTTTGTTGTTTTCGAGTTCTACGGACTCCGTCACATCTTCAGGATAGTTTGTTATTATAACCTTGATCGGGTTTTCTACAACGTTTCTGCTCTCAACCTTATCCTGCAGATCTTCTCTTACGCAGTGATCAAGCAGCGACGATTCCACCATGCTGTTTGCCTTTGCAACGCCTATTCTCTCACAGAAATCCCTGATTGAGTGAGGCGTATATCCGCGCCTTCTGAGCCCTGCAATCGTCGGCATTCTCGGATCATCCCAGCCCTCAACGCTTCCGTCATCAACGAGCTTCTTGAGAAGGCGCTTGCTCATTACCGTGCCGGTAAGGTTAAGCCTCGCAAATTCTATCTGACGCGGCGGATTCGACCACCAGCCGACTTCCTCAAGCACCCAGTTATAAAGAGGTCTGTGATCCTCAAATTCAAGTGAGCAGAGGGAATGTGTGATTCCTTCTATCGCATCCTCTATCGGATGTGCAAAATCGTACATAGGGTATATGCACCACTTATCGCCCGTATTATGATGTGCCGTATGCGATATTCTGTATATAACAGGATCTCTCATGTTCATATTCGGCGAAGCCATGTCGATTTTTGCTCTAAGCACCTTTTCGCCGTCGGCAAACCTACCGTCACGCATGGCGATAAAGAGTTCTTTGTTCTCTTCGATAGTCCTGTTTCTGAAAGGGCTCTCCTTGCCCGGTTCCGTTAATGTTCCGCGATACGCCCTTATATCGTCAGCCGAAAGATCATCTACGAAAGCCTTTCCTTTTTCTATCAAAACCATCGCGGCTTCATACATCTTCTCAAAGTATGATGAAGCCCACAGCAGTTTTTCCCACTTGAAGCCGAGCCATTCTATATCTTCTTCTATTGCATCGACATATTCGACATCTTCCTTGACCGGATTTGTGTCATCGTATCTGAGATTGCACCTGCCTTCGTATTTTTCGGCAGTCATAAAATTCACGCATATGGCTTTTGCATGCCCTATGTGAAGATAGCCGTTAGGCTCAGGCGGGAACCTCGTATATACTTCGGAATAAACTCCATCCTCAAGGTCTTTGTCTATAAAATTATGTATAAAATTGTTGGAAATATTCTCGCTCATAAATTTCCTCTACCTCATTTCATGTGATTTGAACAGTATATCACATGAATGTTATTTTTTACAAGTAACCCCACCATCCATCGGACTATTTGATCGATCTTACTTCAATGTCATTTGTCAGTTCGTTAAAGTCAATTTCCTGCAGCTTATCGACGAGCGCGCGCAGGCTTTCTTTTTCAATGGATGTGTTCTTTGAACGCACTTTGAAGCAAGCATCCCCGGTTGAACCTATACAAGCCGACAGTCCGTCGTCCATATTCAGCATATACGATTTGTGTTTCCCCCTTACGGTCATAACCGCAGCCTCATTAAGATTAGAATGACCGCCGTACACGACAGCCGGATAATATTCGCTCATTTCGTTATTTACAAATTCATCCACATGCAGATCCCCCTGCACAAATTGAGGCGCTATATAAGAGCTATAATAGCTTGGGATTATTTTTATCTCAATATCTTTGTTATATGCCGTAACCGTAAGCGGAGGGTTAGCCATTCCGTCGTAGTACTCTACATAATACTTAAGGTCGCTGTAAGCCGAAAGCGGTCCGTCCTTGCCTAATATAGCAGGAAGCTTTGAATATTCATATAGGCACGGATCGCAAAGATACTCGCTTCCGTCTTTTACTTTCAGTTCGCCATATACACGCGTTCTTGTTTCAGCCGGTTCATCAACCTGTATCAGCTCTACCGGCTTTTCGTCGTCATATACGAATCGTACAAATGTCCCTCCCGGAAATACTACCTTTCCGTTCTTTTCTGCCGGGGATTTATTTCATAGGAAACGGAATAACCGCCTTTGACGGGTTCTTTGTTTCCTTCCGTATAGGTAGATATACAGATGTTACGCTCAATCTCATTTTCGGGCATTTTGATCCATACTCTGCCGTCGGAGTTAAAATGAAGACCCGCGGTATTGTATGCATCCTTTTGCACATCTTTATAAGAAAACTCTTTCGATGTTTTCTTATATAAGTTCCATGAAAATATAATAGTACCTTTAGCTTTTTTGTCCGCCAGCAGATCATGTGTAAAGAACTCGCCTAACTCTTCAGGGACATCCTTATTACTGCTGTTGAAATACGGATTGCTGACCGCCTCAGCAAGGTCGCTGTAGCTTGTAGAATTCCAGGATATCACACGCCCATTATGATTTAAAATGTTGACATCCGGTAAAGGCGTTGACAATATGTTGGCTTTCTCTTTCCTTTTGCGCTCGGCAGAATCCGTTTCTCTGGGATCCTCCTCGTCGTATTCCGTATACTCTTTATAATTTATCGAGCCTGCATCATCCACAGTCTCCGCCGAATCTGTCGAAGGGGCGGCATCTTGATTTTCCGGCTTCGTCTGACCTCCGCACCCGACAAGAAATATTACACATAAAATCAATACAAATAACTTTTTCATTAAGTACTCCTAATCTCGATGAACCTTTGACTTTTATATTATATTAATCCCTTATTCCCTGTCAACAAGAAAAATCCGCAGAAAGCCGCGAAAAAGGACTCCGTTGCCGGAGTCCTTTGATAATGCATTCGGAGCTTGTCCTTTGATTACTCTTCTATTGTAGCGTATGTGAAGAACTTGTATCCGAGTGGGATTGAGAAGAATCCCTTTACCTTTTTGCTGAGCATATATGTATCAGTGTAGTAGTAAAGCGGTGTTACTGCTCCTGTTGACATCAGAAGGTTCTCAGCCTTGTGCATGAGAGCGAAGCGCTTTTCGTTATCCTTAGTCTTCTTGATGAGACCGATCAGAACGTCGTATGTTTCTGCCCATGTACCG
>JAEXBK010000149.1 GCA_023394035.1 Bacillota bacterium | reverse complement strand
CACATTGATGTTTACGGATATAATCGGAATGAAATATCCGGTAAAGGGGAAGATCCTTAACATCGACCTTGTAGGCAACACAATAGACGTAAAAGAAGAATAAGGAGGCGATCACTTGAGAGATCTGAAACACCTCTACTATTATGAGACTCTTCTTGAAGAGGCTAATAATGAGCTCGTAGAAAAGGCATGTAGTGAGGGCAACATGGCTCTCGGCTACAACTGCTACTATATTCCGGAGGTTCTGCTGAACCTTCCGGGATGCTTTTCATCGAGACTAAGAGCCCCGAACTGTACATCGACAGAAATCGGGAACTATTATCTGACGTCAAGAAACTGCCCATACTCGAGAGCGATACTTGAGTTTGCGGTAGAAGGCGCGTACAACTATCTTTCGGCATTGTTCGGAGCAGAGGCTTGCGCGAGCATAGAGAGAATGGAAGAGCATTTTGAACTTCTTAAGCCGGTAAAGCACGAAGGATTTTTTACGACGATAATTGATGCTCCGCTAAAAAGCGATAAAGCGGCGGAAAACTATTACAGAGTGCAGCTTCAGGAAAAGGTTGTCGATGAGCTTGCAAAGCGCGGAGTCGATACCTCCGAAGAAGCGATGAGAGAAGCCATCAAAGCTCACAATGAGCTTAGTGCTGTAATAAGAGAAATCGGAGACTTCCGCAAGGAAGCAAATCCGAGAATCACCGGGTATGAATTTCATGTTATTCAGCTTGTAAGCCAGGTATGTCCGCATAAACTGATTTTGCCGTACCTCAAAGAAACTCTCGAAGAACTGAAAACACGTGCGCCTGAAAAGGTTAATCCTTTCAGGGTTAAGGTTCTGCTTGCGGGATCGGAAATAGATGATCCGGCATTCACAAAGCTCATAGAAGAGTGCGGAGCAATGGTGGCGGCTGACAGATACTGCTTCGGATCGGTTCCGAGCCGCGAGCACATAGAAATCAAAGACGGCGAGACCGCTATGGAAGCGATCACCCGTCATTATCTCGAAACAAATCTGTGCCCTCGCTTCATGTCGGGAGACAAGATCGATCAGCGTCATAACATCATCGAAAAGATGTGTGAGGAATACGGCTGCGACGGAATCATAATTCAGAACATGAAATTCTGTGAGTTTTGGAGCTACGAAAAGGTTCTTGCGTCATATGTACTGACGAACGAAAGACATATTCCTACATGCCAGATAGAGCGTGAATATACCTTAAGCGGTGCAGGACAGCTCAGAACAAGATTCCAGGCGTTTGTCGAAGGTCTTGAAATCAAGAAAAAACAGGAAAAGGGAGGAACGGCATCATGAAAAGTGCATTGAAGAAAATAGTCAACAAAGCCATAGATGCCGTCGATAAGAAGCTCGAAAGATTTGATCCTATCTGGCAGGCGGAGCACGGAACCGGCGGACAGAGAAGCCGGTATCCGGATAATACAGGAATAGCGAGTTATCGTGAATGGCGTGGAGTCAGAGATACGATGAGGGACTATTCGGCATGGCTTAAGAATCTCGGATATATGGGGCTGATGGCGGCAAAGGATCCCGTTCACGTCGTCAAAGGTATCTGGGAATACAGGTGGATGGGTTCGTTCCTCGGATCGTTTGCATTTGTTGACCGTATTTTTGAGGGATACCGCGGCGAAGAACTTAAAATCGCTAACATGCACGGTAATGCAATCGTAAGAACGCTTACAAAGAAGATCGGCTTTATACTAAGCAATGACCGCAGACTCGGCGGCGGTCCTATGACAGATAAAATGGTGGGGCTGGACGAAACAATACCTCCTTTGTTTATGGCAGGATTTCCTACACTGAGAGCTGAACCGATGCAGACCTTGCCGGAATTCGTTATATGCGACGTAGATCAGCACATTGAGCCTTACTACATAGATGTTGCGGAATCGTTTGGTCTGGCGGCAGATGTTTGCTCAAGATGCTCTGCGGAAACCGGCGTTGCTTTTGATGATGCGTTCCCTATATTCGGCAAGCTTGTAATGTCAACAAACCAGCCGTGTAATGCTTCGGAAGCAACTTCAATGTTCCAGAGAAGAAGATTCAACAGGAACGGAATCGAGGATTATCCTTTCGTCTTTGCGATGCAGCATAACACGGAGACGGGTAATAAGTATTCGAAGGAAGAGCTCAGACAGGCAATCGAAAAAATCGAAGAGGTTTATGGCGTAAAATACGACTGGGAATCTTTATTTAAGTGTGCCAGAAATATGAACGAGCAGAACCAGATTGAGCTTGAAAAATGGGACATAATGGCGACTCCGTATTCACCTCTTGGTGGAATAGCGGAAACTCTGTATAAGCTTGTAGAATGGGCAATGGTAAACGGTCAGGATCCATTCTTCAACAAGGTTGACAGAAAAGTAATCGATATAATGAGGGACTGTGCCGAAAGAAAGTATAAACCATACAAAGGCAAGACGAGACATCGTGCATTCATATGGGGACCTTCTGCGGTTTACTATACCGATTTCCCTACATGGGCTCAGAACTGCTGGGGAATCAATGTCGTGCTGAATATGGACTCTACAATGGGACATAACATGATTGACACACACGATCCCGAAAAAGCTCTCGAAGACCTCGCGCTATTCTCAGAAAAAGGCGTAATGAGACACCACGCTGTAGGCGGATGGGATAATGTCAACGCTGTATGGGAATGGGCAAAACGCCTAAACTGCGATATGGTTATATGCAATGATAACGTTGCCTGCAAGGGCATGAACGGCGTTCATGCAATGCTCGAAGAACAGGCTGTACAGCTCGGCTTCAATTTCGTATTCCTTCCTCATGACCTCGAAGACTGCAGAACGATTTCGAGAAAAGATATGCGTGAAGCAATCAACAAATACATGACGGTAGTGATGGGCGAAGAACCGCTTGATCCAACGCTTGTAGACTTTGATGATTCAGAAGCGTGGTAGGAGGACGGATATGAGAAAGTCAACGAAAAAATCTAAAAAAGAAGATAAGAAGAAATGCCCGCTCGCAGTAAGAGCTGCAGGGAAGCTTACGTTGGGTGCTCTTCTGTTCTTTGTCGGAACATTCACGGTCTATATGACAAATGCCGAAAATAAGCTGATTTATCGCGTAGTCAGACCGTTCCTTACAAGACATTACGACAGACAGAGCCGTGACAGAAGAATATAGGAGAATTGATATGGACAAAAAGCTTGAACCATTATTTACCCCGTGGAAGATAGGAG
>JAEXBK010000145.1 GCA_023394035.1 Bacillota bacterium | reverse complement strand
GTATGACGCTTCATTCTCTTAAGTACGCCGTCCGAAGCATGTTGAAGAGGTATGTCTATGTATTTGCAGATTTTTTCTTCCTGTGCAATCGTTTCTATCAGCTCATCAGTAATACGCTCGTCATAGCAATACATAAGCCTTATCCACTTGATGCCCTCTACCCTGCAAAGCTCTCTTAGCAATTCCGGCAGCATCTGTTTTTTGTAAAGGTCAAGCCCGTAATATGTTACGTCCTGCGCTATCAAAATCAGCTCCCTGCAGCCTGCTGCCGCAAGTTCTTTTGCTTCGGAAATGATGTCCTCCATCGATTTGCTTCTGTAACTGCCTCTTATCTTAGGTATTATGCAGTATGTACATGTGTTATTGCAGCCTTCCGCAATCTTGAGCGTTGCCGTATACGGATTGTCTTCAAGCTTTCTTACCGTTTTTTCGAGTTTATCGTTTGAACACCCTGATACCCATAGCTTCTTTTCGTCGAGACCGGCTAATATTTCAGGGAGCCTGTCATATTCGTTTACACCTATGATACCGTCAGCCTCCGGAATTTCTCCTTCAAGCTGCTCTGCATATCTTTCCGAAAGACATCCTGATATTACAAGCTTCGCCGAAGCTTTTTTTGATTCGTTCATCGCAAAGATATGCTCTATAGATTCGCGCTTTGCATCGTCTATAAAACCACATGTATTTACTATAACAAAATCCGCATCCTCGGCTTTGTCTGCTATTTCAAAGCCGCCGCTTTCTAAGACTCCTGCCGCGTATTCGCTGTCGTTGAAATTTTTCGGACATCCTAATGTGTCTATGAATACTTTTTTCTTATTCATCAGCTTCTCCTTCTGAATATGAGGCAAAATCTTCTTTGCTGATAAGAACCTGTCTCGGTCTTGAACCGTCCTGAGGACCTACGATTCCCCTCGCTTCCATTACATCTATCATTCTTGCAGCCCTGTTATATCCAACTCTGAATCTTCTCTGTAGCATAGAAACGGATGCCTGTCCGGCATTTACTACACATTCTATGGCATCGTTCATAAATTCATCATCGTCGTCATCGGAATTTTCCTGAGCCTGTGCGCCGTTCCCCTTGTCTATGGTATTCATAACTTCACCGTTATATTCCACTTCTTCTATCTGAGCCTTAACAAAGTCTATGACGCTCATTACCTCGCCGTCAGAAACGAAGCACCCCTGAACCCTTATAGGACTTCCGGAGCCGAGCGGGTTGAAAAGCATATCTCCTTTACCGACTAAATGTTCTGCGCCGCCTACATCGAGTATCGTTCTTGAGTCGTACTGTGAAGAAACGGCAAAAGCAATTCTTGAAGGTATATTCGCCTTAATAAGACCGGTTATTATATCAACCGAAGGCCTCTGAGTTGCTACTATGAGATGCATTCCTGCCGCTCTTGCGAGCTGTGCAAGCCTGCATATTGATTCTTCAACCTGTTTAGGCGCTGCCATCATCAAATCGGCAAGCTCGTCTATGATTATCACTATCTGAGGCAGCGTTTCTTCTTTTTTGCCGTCAGAAATCATATGTTCGTTATAGCTTGCCAGATTTCTGACATTGGCTTCCGCAAATTTCTTATATCTGTCCGTCATTTCGGCAACTGCCCAGTTAAGCGCGGCTGCAGCCTTTGATGCTTCCGTGACAACAGGAATCAAAAGGTGAGGTATTCCGTTGTAATTTCCGAGCTCTACCACCTTAGGATCTATTAATACAAGCTTCACTTCATCAGGATCGGCTTTGTATATAAGACTCATTATAATCGAATTGATGCATACGCTTTTGCCCGAGCCTGTAGAGCCTGCAATAAGAAGGTGCGGCATTTCCTTGAGATTTGCAACTATCGCCTTTCCTGCTATATCGCGTCCTACGGCAAAGGTTATCTTTGATTTTGCATCCTTAAATTCTTTACCCTCTACGATTTCTCTAAGGGTTACCATCTTGATATTTTCGTTTTCTATCTCGATGCCTACTGCATCTTTTCCTGGTATAGGCGCTTCGATTCTGAGGCTTTTTGCACGCAGCTTAAGCGCGATGTCGTTGCTTAAACCGACAATTTTGTTTACTCTCACTCCCGGATCAGGCTGTATCTCGTATCTTGTTACTGCAGGACCTTGAGTTACCTGTGTTACCTTTGCCCCTACGCCGAAGCTTCTCATAGTGTCTTCAAGCAGTATGGCTCTGCTCTGAAACTTTCCGCTCCGGGCTCCGCCGTCGTTAGCTGCATCAGCTTTTTTTAGAAGCTCAACAGGCGGTCTTCTGTATTT
The DNA here is from genome assembly GCA_023394035.1 of Bacillota bacterium. Lineage (GTDB taxonomy): Bacteria > Bacillota > Clostridia > Peptostreptococcales > Anaerovoracaceae > Eubacterium_B. The sequence continues at coordinate 2,602 of JAEXBK010000145.1, read as the reverse complement.
CTTTGATTTCTTTGTCTGGTTGAAATCCGTCTTGTCTAGTACCGCCTCAGAAGCTTCTTTTTTGCTTATCTTACCGAAGTCCGAATGCTTCTCTTCTTCCGCTTCCTTATCGGCAGCAGGTCTCGTAATTTCGAAGATTTCCTGAGCTTGTACATCATCTCCGCCGTCAAGTCCGAAGCCGGCCTTTGTTTGTCTCGGCTCATCTATGCCAAAGCTCGTCTGCGAAACATATTCAGGCTTCGGTGCAGCCTCATTATCTTTTTTCTCAAATATAGAGTCGTCATTCATAAGAGAAATGACAGTCTCCGCATTGGACGACGTATTTTTCTCTGGAAGCTCCTGAAAAAGGCGCGGTGCTACTACAGGAGTCTCGGTGTCTTCAGGTGTAAAAAGAGAAGCCTGTGCTCTTTCTTTTTTTTGTTCTTTGAGCTGTCTTTCTATTTCCTTCTCACGTTTTCTTATTTCGCGTTCCTTAAACTTTATATTCCTTACACTTTCTTCGGCAAAAATCTTCTCGCGTTCTATCCTGTCCGCTTCCTTCCTTGCTGCACGGTCATCTAGCTTTTCTTTGAATGCTTCTACAGCCCTTGAAATAGGTGTATTGATTATCAAAAGCAGGCTTACGAATATTACCGCTGCCGATATGGAATAAAGACCTACCTTACCGAAGTATTTTGCAAGCACCATTCCTATGGACATTCCGAAGAAGCCTCCGCCTTCAAGGCTCACGCCCTTGGTGTAGAAGTCGGAAAACGCAAAAGCGATCTTATCTGTATCTATGAATCTGCCTGAGTTTATAAGGCACATCATAAGGAGAATCATAAATCCGAGGAAAGCACTGTAGCCCGATATGTGTACCGTCTTATCCGCAAGCAGTAAAAATCCGAAAAGCACCATGTAAAAAGGAAGTATAATCCCTATAAGTCCGAATGTGCCTCTCAGAAATTCTCCTATTATTCCGCCGAGCTCCCCTGCAGCATTGAATTTTACAGCCACGAACAGAAATATACCTATGGCGATAAGGATAATTCCCCATATGTTATCAATAACGCCGCGATCTGCTACTTGTGTCTTAGGTTTTGATGTTGTTTTTTTGTTTTGTTTCTTTGTAGCCAATTTATCTCACCGTTCCCTTTTATTAAATCGTGTAATTCACGTTTCTTCTCATAATCCATAATATTTTATCACGAATATCGCTATATTTCAATTCCGCACGCAATTTGAGGATAGAAAAAGAGGTATGACGCAACAGGCGTCTTACCTCTTTGTTTAATCTTCTTATGCTTCTTCAGTCGCTACTATCTCTTTACCGTCATAGTAGTTGCAGTTAGGGCAAACTCTATGCGGCAGCTTAGGCTGATGACACTGTGGACAGATCGAAAGACCCGGCAATGATTTTTTCATATTAGGAGCCCTTCTGCTATCTCTTTTAGCCTTCGAAGTTTTCCTTTTTGGAACTGCCATTTCTACACCTCCTCGTCAGGATCGTTATTATATGTAAATATAATATTTTGCGATAACTTCTAAAGTATACATTCCAAATCGCTTAATGTCAAGAATTACTTTTGAACTTTTGCCGTTATTTTGAATGTATCTCTTGCAATCATAAGCTCTTCATTCGTAGGAATGAGGAGAAGCTTAACTTTTGAGTCTTCGGTAGAGATCATAGTCTCTTTTCCTTTTACCTTGTTCTTTATAGGGTCAAGTCTTATTCCGAGGTTATCCATGTAGTTACAGATGATCTCTCTCATAAGTATATCGTTTTCGCCTACGCCTGCGGTAAATACAATTGCGTCTACGCCGTTCATTTCCGCAATGTATGCGCCTATATAGAACTTAACCTTCTGTGCGAATACTCTAAGCGCAAGGTCTGCTCTTTCGTGACCTTCGCTCACCGCATCCTCAAGGTCTCTGAAATCGCTCGAAACGCCGGAAATTCCGAATACGCCTGATTTCTTGTTAAGAACATTGTTTATCTCCGCATCAGTAAGATTTTCCTTATCCTTGATGTATGTAACGATTGCAGGATCGAGGTCTCCGGATCTTGTTCCCATTACGAGTCCTTCGAGCGGAGTAAAGCCCATCGATGTGTCAATGCACTTGCCGTTCTTGATAGCAGTTACGGAAGCACCGTTTCCGAGATGGCAGGTTATCAGCTTCAGATCTTCGAGGCTCTTGCCGAGTATCTGTGCGGCTTTCTGTGAAACGTACTTGTGTGATGTTCCGTGGAAGCCGTATCTTCTTATGCGATATTTTTCGTAATATTCATAAGGGAGGGCGTAAATATATGACGATGCAGGCATAGTCTGATGGAATGCCGTATCAAATACCGCAACCATCGGGGTCGTAGGCATAAGCGCCTTGCATGCAGCGATACCCAAAAGGTTAGGTGGATTATGAAGCGGAGCAAGCTCTATGCAATCCTCGAGAGCTTTGATTACACTATCCGTAATGAGTACGGAGTCGGAATACATTTCTCCTGCATGTACAACTCTGTGTCCTACAGCTCCGATTTCCGACATATCACCTACAACTCCGAACTCAGGTCCCTGAATCGCTGCAAGTACCTGGGCAATGGCGTCTTTGTGGTCGTTCATAGGAA
>JAEXBK010000114.1 GCA_023394035.1 Bacillota bacterium | reverse complement strand
ATGTTTCAGAGCCCGTTTCTTCGATCATGGAAAAAACCGTATGCACAACTGATTCTCTGGTTTCTTTATCGATTTTTTCAAGCCAATTTCCCAAAGCAATTTTCACAAATTTACTAAATTCATCGAGTTCTGAATATACAAATTTATTTTTTGTTACCTCCCACGTCATCGCATCATGCTGGAGTATTCCGATAGCATTACTTTTTATTACTGTAATTTCACCATAATTTGAAAGCAATTGACCGATTATTGATGTTTGCGGAACAATATTGTGTATCCTATGTACAATTTGCTTATATTCAGACGAATTTATTATTTCATCTCTGAACCCCGGTCCGTCATTGTTGTATATGCTGACAATTCGATTTTTTATGCTGTTATCACAAAAAGCCGCAGCATATGTTGCAAAATTTCCGCCCTTTGAGTGTCCACCTAATATTATGTTTCCTTTAAGAATTCCCGCTATTTTATTTAAATACCTGGCAGCCTCTTTGGCGCCTTCCGTTTCTGATGTGCAGCTCATTAAAAAATCCTCTTTCCAACCGGTTATTGTGCTGTCTGTTCCACGGAAAGAGATATAATTCGTGCCGTCAGGCAGCAAGAAGGCAACAGCTGCAAACTGCTTTATTTTATCTTTATCAAGATCATCCAAGTAATACCCTATTTGTGTAGCTTTGAATCGGTCTCCTTCGATCATCTCTTTAAGCAGAAGAGGAACTCTTTCTGTGAATCGCCCATTCCTCTCAATCTCTTCCAATGAATGAGTCTTGCAAAACAGTTCAAACACCTCTTCCAAGCTGCGAAAAGATTCCCCACGGCAATGCAATTCTCCAAAATCCATGTAAGAGAGACATGCGAGTAAAACATTATCTATCTCATTAAAAGGTGATGTTGATAAATTGACATCATTTCTCCATCTTAAATAATCAAGTAATTCCATACTATTTCATCCTTTTTGCATCACGCAGCGCCTGAATAAATTTTTTCGCAACCATGTTATGAGCCTTACTCATTTTAAAAGAAACAATTCTTTCCAGTGTTCTTCCATATAAATGACTCTGTTTTTCAAAAATATCATCCACTTTTTTAGTCATTATATTTTGGAAATTTCTTTCTATCTCATCGATATTTCTTTGGAAATTAGTAAGATGAGAAACTGTAAGTGTAAAATCGGCGGAATGAATTGCAACCAGTAAAACAGATAGAACAGCAATAAATAAATCCGGGAATATAAGTAAAGCTTGCTCAAAGAACGGGATCAAGTAGTTCACAATTACAATTGCACCTATCCCAAACCCCATAGAAGTAATCAGGCTGGTTCTGCCCCCTATATTAAATGGCAAGTTGCTGTAATCCCACCATCTGGCATGAAACCGTTTCTCAAGTATATATGATGTTGGATATTCTAATATCATGCTGATTAAAAATCCTGCAATAAATATCTTCCACCATGGTAACGGATCTATAATCCCCAATGTATTCAAATCCGAGTATACCAAACCTATGATTGATCCAAAGCCGTAGATTGGGCACAAAGGTCCAAATAAAAATCCTCTGTTTTGCCATTTTCTTTCTTTGGCAGTACAATACACGCTTTCCCATAACCAGCCTAAAACACTAAAAAAAAAGTAAGTGAGCAAATACTTATTTATATCCATTAATTTCCCCTCAATTCAATGCCGTTAACATCCTTGATTCCGTGTTGCAAAGATCGTACTGCCTGATGCCTAATGCGGGATCTTCTATTCCACCGATATTACTTTGTAGTCCTTATCCTCTACGGCTTTCCTAAGCGTTTCCGCAGCCACTTCTTCGGTTGCGCGTACAATGGCAGTTCCGGCTTTATGGCTTACGACTGCTTCGTTTACGCCTTCAACATCCTCGAGCGCTTTTTTTACCGCCGCCTCGCAGTGTCCGCACATCATTCCTTCAATGTTCATTTTGAATTCCATATCGTCTTCCTTCCTTTCGATTTCCGTGGATTTGCTTATATTATTAAACTTTGACTTGTGAATGTCAAGGAGGTTTAGCCTCAGAGCGTTCGACACGACACAAAAGCTCGAAAGGCTCATAGCCGCCGCACCGAACATCGGGTTCAAGCTCCAGCCGAACGCCTGAACAAAGGTCCCCGCCGCCAGAGGAATCCCGATTATATTGTATATGAACGCCCAAAACAGGTTTTCGTGTATGTTACGCAAAGTCGCTCTCGAAAGCCTTATCGCCGCCGCCGCATCTTTGAGCGAACTGTTCATAAGCACAACATCGGCGGCGTCTATCGCCACATCCGTTCCGGCGCCTACGGCGATTCCCGTATTTGCTCTCGTCAGCGCAGGTGCATCGTTGATGCCGTCGCCTATCATCGCAACCTTCGCTTCCGCCGCAAGTTCTCTTATCTTTGCTTCCTTGCCATCCGGCAGAACGTCGGCTATGACCTCGTCAACGCCTGCAATCTCGCCGATTGCGTTTGCAGCCTTTTTCGAGTCTCCGGTGATCATCACGACTTTAAGTCCCATTTCCTTCAAGTCTTTTATCGCCGCCGCACTGTCCGGCTTTATTTCATCCGCAACCGCAATCAGTCCGGTAATTTTGCCGCTACGCTCGAAGAACATGCTTGTCTTTCCCTGCTCCGCAAGCTCTTCTGAGAGCAGAATCATCTCACTTCCGATATCGGCAGAAGCCTCGATAAAGTCACGCTTGCCCGCCGATGCTTTTGCTCCGGCAAATATTGCTGAAAGTCCGTTGCCCGGAAGAGCCTTGAAATCAGTTACTTCGCTCACCTTTACATTTCTCTTTTCGGCTTCTTTTACTACCGCCTTTGCGAGAGGATGCTCGCTCTTAGATTCGAGAGCTGCCGCAAATTCGAGCAGTTCCTCCTCGCTCACACCCTCCGCCGGCACGATATCCGTCACGACAGGTTCGCCTTTTGTCACTGTACCCGTCTTGTCGAGGGCCACAATCTCAGTTCTTCCCGTTTCTTCAAGGGCTGCCGCCGTCTTGAAAAGTATGCCGTTCTTTGCTCCGACACCGCTTCCGACCATTATCGCAACAGGTGTTGCAAGGCCGAGTGCGCAAGGGCAGCTTATGACGAGAACCGCTATTGCACGCGAAAGAGCGTATCCCACACTGCTTCCGAGGATGAGCCATATTATCATGGTGAGCGCAGCGATACCGATGACCGTAGGAACGAATATGCCGGAAACCTGGTCTGCAATCTTCGCAATAGGCGCCTTTGTCGCTGCCGCATCAGAAACCATCTTGATTATCTGCGCAAGTGCCGTATTCTGACCGACACCCGTTGCGCGAGCTTTGATGAAGCCCGAAGTGTTGATCGTTGCCGCAAAGACTTTGTCTGACACGGTTTTGTCGACCGGTATGCTCTCGCCCGTAAGAGCCGACTCGTTGACAGAGCTTGAGCCCCACGTTATCACGCCGTCTGCAGGTATGTTATCACCGGGGCGAACAACAAAAACATCGCCCTCTGCGATTTCCTCGACGGGAATTTCCGTTTCAACTCCGTCCTTTTCGATAAAAGCAGTCTTCGGCGCAAGGTTCATCAAAGATTTCAGTGCGTCCGTTGTCTTTCCCTTTGATCTTGCTTCGAGCATCTTGCCGACGGTTATCAGCGTAAGAATCATCGCCGCCGACTCAAAGTAGAATTCGTCCATGTACATCATGACTGCTTCCGCGTTGCCCTTCACCTGCGCTGCCGTCATTTCAAACAGCGCGTATGTGCTCCAGATGTAAGAAGCCGAGGCTCCGAGCGCCACGAGGGTATCCATATTCGGCGACCTGTGTACAAGCGCCTTGAAGCCGCTCGTAAAAAACCTCTGATTTATTACCATTATTATCCCTGCAAGGATAAGCTGCACGAGACCCATCGCAACATGGTTTCCGTCAAAGAACGCGGGAAGCGGAAGGTTCAGCATCATGTGCCCCATGGAAAAATACATCAGCACGACAAGAAAACCGATTGATGCCGCAAGCCGCTTTTTCAGAAGCGGCGTTTCCTTATCCAAAAGAGCATCGGCTTCGTTGTTAGATGCCGCTTTTTCTTTCCCTTTCAGGCGCGCACCGTAGCCGGCGTTCTCAATGGCTTTGATTATTTCGCCGCTGTCAGCAGTGCCTTCGACTCCCATAGAATTTGTGAGAAGCGATACGGCACATTCCGTTACGCCCGGCACAGCAGCGACCGCCTTTTCCACGCGCGCCTGGCAGGCAGCGCAGCTCATTCCTGTAACGCTATACTGTTCCATTTATCTCTTCCTTGTCTTTGTTTTGATTATCATCTTCCGGTGCTTTGCTGCCGCAGCATGAGCAGGAGCATCCCGATCCGCATGAGCCTCCGGAGCCGCACGAGCAGCCGCCGTTCTTAAAGCTCTTTATCGTCGCTTTCAGTGCAAAGAACACAATCACGACAAGCGCCGCAATTACTATATATTTTGCCATATATTTCTCCTTTCGTTTACAGGCTTAGCGCATCAGCTTCTGAAGCACTGACACGAGCTCCTCGACAGTGCCTTCGCGATCTGCTTTAATATCATCAATGACGCAGGATTCTATATGATTTGTGAGAAGCATCTTGTTGAAGCTGTTAAGCGCTGCATTGATAGCCGACACCTGAATCAATATGTCGGGACAGTAAGCGTCATTCTCAAGCATCGACTTCACTCCCTTTATCTGTCCTTCTATCCTGTTCAGACGATTCATAAGCAGCTTATATTCATCGCCGCTTCTTTCTTTTTTTCTCTTGCTGCATGCGCAGCACCTTTTTTCGTTCTCCTTCATTGTGCTCCCCTCTTTGCTTGATTTCTATATGGAAAATATACCCCACCGGGGTATGTTAAAACATTCATAGAAAAAATCGTCTTTGCCAATCACCGTCTCACGGATAGATAATAACAAAACCGCCCGGTGGTGGCCGGGCAGTTTTGCTTGGTGGTACATACTGATTTAACTTATTAGTTTGGACTTTTTATGGATTAATATTTAATTATCTGATGTTAGTTCTGGCATGGTCAACATACAGTGGAGCTGCGTTGATCCAGAAATCGCCTTCAGCACGAAGGTTATTTGAAATTACTGATTCGTCAGCATTGATATTCTTTGTTCCAAAAATTTTGTTTAATATTGTTAACATTTTCTTTCCCCCTGCCGAACTCTCGGCCGTTTCTTTTATTATCCTTTGTTAATTCTATTATACACAAGCATTTTGATTAGTAAACTGCATATTTTTCATCTTTTTGATTAGTTTTTGTAATGTCAAAGGAGAGCAAGGCTATATCAAAGCGGTACTTCCTCACGTTTCTGTAGACAAAAGTCTTTTTTTAATGCATATTTTTTATTTATGCACTAAAAAACAAAAAATATCTACGAAATTGCCGTCAATGAAGATTTCTGTAGATATTTGAGGTGTAGTATCCGCTCTCTGATACTCCAAGCACCTTGGCCATCTTTGCTATTGTGTGTTCACATCTATGACGGTACATGAACACAAATGCTGTCACCGGTCGCTTTTTGCAAAAAACAGCCTGTTTTGCAAAAAAATTTCGGATTGCAGACGGGTGTGATCCATTCCTTATCGACACGCCTCCCGTAAGCCACACCGCAGCATCGCGAAGTCGCTTAACCCACAAAAATAGCCCCGCATGGGAGTCCTAAAGCTGCAAAATAGCCCCGCATGGGAGTCCTAAAGCTGCAAAAGCCGGGCACATATCGCGCCCGGCTCATAGTTACACTTAGTAATACGGTTCTCTGTCCTTAAATAGGATCAAAGACCTACCATGCCTATTATATTTATATGTATGATGGTTTCAGATTAAGCGTTTGCAGTTTCTTCAGCAGGTGCTTCAGCTACAGGCTGAACTACAGGTTCAGTCTTTGGCTCAGCTTTTGGAGCCGGCTTTGGTTCAGTGGCAGCTGCCTTTTTCTTCTTGAGCCTGAGGTTCTGAATTGCGCCTGTAGGGCATACCTTAGCACACATTCCGCAGTTCTTGCACTTTTCAGGATCAATGAACGCAAGGTTGTCATTTACATGAACAGCGTCAAATTTGCAAGTTGTCTCACACTTTTTGCAGCCGATACATCCGACTTCGCAGGCTTTTCTTGTAACGCCGCCCTTGTCAGTGTTGTGGCAGAAGCAGATTACCTGATTCTTTTCAGGTGCAATCCTGATAAGCTTCTGTGGGCAGGTGTTCACACATGCTCCGCATGCTACGCATGCGTTTCTGTCTACCCTTGCTACTCCGTTTATAACTCTTATCGAATCATAGTTACATGCTTCTTCGCAGTCTCCGAGTCCGAGGCATCCGAAAGAACAGAGCTTGTTTCCGCCGAAAAGCTGCTTTGCAGCCTTACATGACTTAGGACCTTCGTACTGAAGAAGTGACTTCGTAACGTCTTTGTTGCCGTTACACATAACTACAGCTACCTGCTTCTCTGCCGAACCTGCCTCTACTCCGAGTATCTCTGCGAGCTTTGCTGCTACAGAAGCACCGCCTACAGGGCACTTGTTGCAGGCAAGGCTTCTGTCTGCCGCCATCGAATTTGCATAGTCATCACAGCCTGCAAATCCGCAGCCGCCGCAGTTAGCGCCCGGAAGCACTTCACGAAGAGCCGCTGCAGTTTCGTCTACAGGTACAAAGAAAACCTTGGAAGCGATTGAGAGCATAACGCCGCAAGCTGCGCCGACTGCTACTACTAATAATATTGCATTTAACATTTTCTCGCCTCCTCCTTAGGAAAATAATCCGCTAAAGCCCATGAAGCTGACGCTTAAGATGGCGGATGAAAGCAATGTTAGAGGAACTCCTCTAAATGGCTTCGGTACGCCTTCTTCGTTGACGAGCTTTGTGCTTCTTATGCCTGCAAAGATTACAAGCGCCAATGTGAAGCCTACGGCTGCACCAAACGCATTTGCAAGCGACTGTACGAAATTATATTCCGCTTCGATGTTTGCGATACAAACACCGAGTACTGCACAGTTTGTAGTGATCAGCGGAAGATATACGCCAAGTGCGCTGTAAAGTGCAGGCATATATTTCTTGAGCATCATTTCGATGAGCTGTACAAGAGCTGCGATTACGAGAATGAATACGATAGTCTGAAGATATGCTATATCAAACTTATCGAGAATCTGCTGAATCGGCCATGTTACCGCAGTAGCGAGTACCATTACGAATATTACGGCACCACCCATTCCGACTGCTGAATCAAGCTTCTTTGAAACACCGAGGAACGGACAAATACCTAAGAACTGAGCAAGAACATAGTTATTAACGAGGATCATGCTCATAATTATAGCAACTATTCCCATGACTACGCTCCTTTCTCTTCTGTTTTTTCGGCAACGGCTTTGGCATCAGCTATGATAGCCATATCCTCTTCACCGAAGTCTCTGTGTTTTACCGACTTGTCTCTTGTTATGTAGTTTACAAGAGCAACAAGGATTGCAAATGTAAAGAATCCGCCAGGAGCAAGATTGAGGATACCGACACCTTCGATCTTTCCTGCGAGAATAGGAATATCGAACAATGATCCGCTTCCAAAGAATTCACGGAACATACCCATGATTACGAGTACGATAGTATATCCTATTCCCATTCCTATTCCGTCAAGAGTTGAATCAAGGATACCGTTTTTGCTTGCAAACATCTCGGCACGACCGAGGATGATGCAGTTTACAACGATAAGAGGAATGAACAGACCGAGCGACTTGTCAAGTGCAGGTACATATGCCTTGAGAAGAAGCTGTACTACTGTTACGAATCCTGCGATTACAACGATGAAGCAAGGTATTCTTACATTATCCGGAATTATTTTTCTCAAAACCGAGATAAAGATATTTGACAGCACCATTACTATCGTAAATGCCACGCCCATTCCGAGACCGTTAAGTGTGGTCGAACTTGTTGCAAGAGCGGAACAGCATCCGAGAAGAAGCACGAGAACCGGGTTCTCCTTGATGATACCGTTTGTCAATATCTGAAGTCTGCTTTTCTTGTTTTCCATTACTTAGCACCTCCATTCATTGCCTTGTACTGCTCGAGGGCTTCGTATACGCCGTAATGAACGGCGTTCGATGAAACTGTTGCGCCGGAAACCGCCTGAATAGTTGTATCCTGCTTTGCTGTTGTAGCCGTAAGCTCTCCGAGTCCATTATACTGCGCAAGATGCTCTTTTGTCTGAGCCTTCGTTCCTACACCCGGTGTGTCTGCGTGTTTTGTAACGACTATTCCCGTAAGATTTCCTTCGCTGTCTATACCTATCATTTCGGTAAGAGCTCCCCCGAAGGATTTTGTTTCAACAGTAACTACCATACCTGATCCGTTATCTGCTGTATAAACTTCGACAACCTTTACTTTGCCGTCATCAGTCTTAATCATCTCCCCTTCGTACGGTGTAAAGGCATCCGCGTCAGGAAGAAGGAGCTGACGTGCAGCATCGGCATCTGCTTTTGCTCTCTGATCTATAATCGGCTTTGTGACACCGTATGTCAAAGCAAGCGCTCCCGATATTACGAGACAGATTGCTACAAGAACGATTATAGGTGCAACATATTTTTTGAAGGTATCATTATTTTTCATTTTTCTTTGCACCTCCATATGTAAGTTTTATGCAGAGCATATCAATGAGCGGCACGAGTACGTTCATGAAAAGAATTGCGAAGGAAACGCCTTCAGGGTATCCTGCCCAAAGTCTTATTATCATAGTAAAGAACCCGCAGCCTATTCCCATGATTATCTTGCCGAGCGGCATTATCGGGCTGGTGACATAATCGGTTGCCATAAAGATAGAACCGAGCATTACACCGCCTGCGCATACATGGAATATGGCGAATTTGAGTGCGTTGACTTCTCCGCCTAATGCCGAGTAGTATATGAACGCAATTACAAATACCGTACCGATGAACGCAATTGGCGTCAGCGGTGATATGATCTTCTTGTATACGAGGAAAAGACCTCCGATGAGCAGCGCAAGTGCACTTATCTCACCGATAGTTCCTCCGATAGTTCCGAGAAACATGTTCATGTTTGAAGGAAGCTCAAGATCCTTTAGAGCGCTGAGTTCTGTTTCCTTCAGCATTCCGAGAGGTGTAGCTCCCGTAGTTCCGTCGTATTGAAGCGGAGCAGGCCATGTTGTCATTCTTGCCGTAAACGAAAGCAGCAAGAAGATTCTTCCTACGATTGCAGGGTTTGCAAAGTTTCTGCCGAGTCCGCCGTAAAGCTGCTTAACGAGGATGATTGCAACAAAGCATCCGAGAATTGCCATCCAGAATGGGAAATTCGCAGGCACGTTGAATGCAATAAGCATTCCTGTCAGAGCTGCACTGAGGTCCTTGACTGTTTCAGGGCGTTTGAGAAGCTTCTCATAGCCCCACTCAAAGAAAACAGATGAAGCTACGCATACTATAGTGAGAAGAAGTGCTCTGATTCCGAATACATATACGCCCATAGCCAGTGCAGGTACAAGCGCGAGTATAACCATGAGCATCGTTTTCTGCGTATCGAGCGCAGTCACCAGATGCGGAGCCGATGATACTGTAAGATTGCTGTAATATTTCTTATCCATTATTTGATCCCTGCCTCCTTTACAAGGGCTTTGCCCATCTTGTTCATAAAGGCCAGCGGTCTTCTTGCAGGACATACGAATGAGCAGCTGCCGCATTCCATACACTGCATGACCTTGAGGAATGAAAGCCTCTGAGCGTCACCGGCATTATATGCATCCGCAAACGCTGTCGGAAGCAGATTGAAAGGACATGCCATATGGCATCTTCCGCAGTTGATACAAGCAGTTTCCTCCGGTATCAAAGCCTGCTCCTCAGAGAACGCCAAAATTGCATTGTTGTTCTTTACGATCGGCATAGCATCCGAAGGAATTGCTCTACCCATCATAGGTCCGCCCATCAGAATCTTCTTAGGATCCTTCTTGTAGCCGCCGCAGAATTCTATAATATCGTGTATAGGTGTTCCGATAGGAGCAACTATGTTCTTAGGCTCGTTTACGGCAGTTCCGTCTACGGTCATTCTCTTCTTGATGAGAGGAACTCCCGTGCGGAAATACTGTCCGACAAAGGCTACTGATGTAACGTTTGAAAGTATAACTCCAAGCTGAGCAGGAAGAACGCCGGCATCCATGTGCTTGCCTGTGATCTCGTAAACGAGTACGCGCTCTGCGCCCTTAGGGTATCTCGCCTGCAGCTTAAATGTGTGCATATTGTCGAGTCCCTGTTCCTTGAACATTCTGTCGAGCTTCTCGATAGCGTCAGGCTTGTTCTCCTCGATACCGATATAGCCTTCGGAGAGGTTTAGGTGCTTCATGATCAGCTTCATGCCGTCGATGATATCCTGTGTATCCTCAAGCATGGTTCTGTGGTCGGAAGTGATAAACGGTTCGCACTCTGCGCCGTTTATGATCAAAGTCGTAACCTCGTCGATGTTCTTAGGGTTGTATTTGATGTGTGTAGGGAATGATGCTCCGCCCAAGCCTACAAGGCCGCTTGCTCTTACAGCGCTTACAAAGCTCTGGAGATCGTTCACTTCAGGGATTTTGATGTCTTCAGACATCTCTTGGTTCTTGTCAGTTTCGATAACAACGAGAGTTTCCGTTCCTCCCATTGCGTTACGCTGAGTTTCGATACCCGTAACAGTGCCGGATACGCTCGAGTGAATTGGTGCGCTTACAAAAGCATCGACATCACCTATGAGCTGACCGACCTTGACGGTGTCACCCTTTGCAACTAACGGTTTGCAAGGTGCACCTATATGCTGTGACATTGAGATCTTCACAACATCAGGGATCGGAATTGCTTCAGTCGCACAGGCTGAGGTATTCTTATAGTGCCCCGCGTCGATACTGCGTAAATGCCTGGCATTTGAACTCATTTCTGAAACCTTCCTTTCATTAAAATAAAATCATACGCATATATTATACAATAAATCTTCACGAATTGCACAAAAAAATTGCCGATTCATTTTGATATCGGCAATTTTTGGTATGATTCGTTTTTGGTTCAAAATCAGGCTTTAGTTTTTAACCTGCTCGTATCCGTCTACTATTAATTGATTCTGAGCCTTGGAGATAGCCGTTGCCTCTCCGTCATCGTAGCGATAGACGTCGTATACGAGTGCTTCTCCACGCTTCTTGAAGCCATCAACGTTATACATGAAATATGTTGATTTATGCTCCGTCTGGTTATCCGAGAAAAATGTTTTCTGGTCATAATCAACCTTGTAAAGATACATCAGCTCAAATTCGGTGTATTCTTCCGGATCATATGTCTTCTGATAGATTCCTATCTGCTCGGTCTTGAGATTTGAATAGTAGCTGTTGTCGGCAAAATAATCGGCAATTTCAGCCTCTACATCAGTCTTTATCGTTTCCTTAAAGCTGTCAGGAACGGAAGCATACGATTCAACGAGCTCACCGAGTCCGCTTACCTTTATGGACTTTGTTATTTCATCGCTTGTAAACTTAAGGCGAAGACCCTCAGGGGAATTGAACTTTACGGTTGCAGTTACTTCATCACCGTTTTTGAGATTCTTTTCCTTATCAAGAACGATCTCAATGTCGCCGTATATATACGAATCGATCAGGTTAAGCTTTTCAAGATCCTTCTGATTTTCGTATTTCAGGCTTGTTTTCTCAATCGTAGGATATTCGCTGAGGTAGGCGCTTGCCTCTCCGTACCCGTCGTAATCGCCTGATATTTCTATTTTAATATCGACCTTTGAAGTATCTATGACCGCATCAGCCGAGAGCAGTCCCTTTGCTATAAAGCCTCCAACCGCAATTACGGCAACGATGCAGACCGGAATTATCCATTTAAGCATGTTTTTCTTTTCTTTTTTCGGAGCCTGCATGTTTTCGAAAGCAGGCGCACTAAAGGTCGCACCCGGAGCAGGCGTAACAGGAGCTTCATCCTTTACCGGCTCATTAATATTATCCGCAGGCTGCTCCTGCATAGCTCCTTCGCTGAGGTTCTGGCCGCATTCTCCGCAGAATTTGACGTTATTATCATTATCGGCTCCGCATTTCGGGCAAATCAGTTTTTCCATTTATTATTCCTCTGTTCTTTCTAAGATTATATCAGTTCATAAAGTTAGCAAATCCGTTACCTAACATATTCGTAAACGAATTCGCAATCGATCCGCCTATCGTCATCGCTATTGCTGCAACCGCTATAGCAACAAAGACGCCGCCTACCAAAAATGCATATACGAGCTTATCACCCTTCATGCCGAGAACGACTTCAAATGCTTTGACGATGACGCATACAAGTACGAGCATGCACACCAGTGCAATAATTGATGAAATAACAGGAATTCTTATAAGCGATATAAGCCCTCCCAATACTCCGGAATAAAAGCTCCATACGCTTGCGTACGAATACGCACCTATCCATTTCTTAAGCGAAACAGTTGTTCCGAATATCTTTCCCGCCGCATATGTAAGAAGTCCGCCTGCCGCATCGCAAAGCAGGACTACCACAAGAAGCATCGAGAATACCGACATAAATGTAGAAAATGAGTTGGTACCTGAAAGTTCGGATACAAATCCCGCATACCCTCCAAGCACCATGTTAATTTGTGATGTGATAGTCAGAGCAATCAAAAGTGCAGTCAGTATGTCCTTAGCAGTCAAAAATACGATGCCGCTGATAAAATATTTTTCGTCGGCAAATTCTTCGAGCATCGTTACAGGCTTCTTAAACGAGCTTTTGATCATATGGAGAATATTGCCCCATATATGCTTTGCCTGCTCTTTGCGCGCATTTTGGACAGCTGCCGCTTCGACCGGCACGGAGCCGCCTTCGTTATTAGCTTCTTCCTTCGTGAAAGTCTCCGTCTGAGCTTCTGTCGCTTCCGCTTCAATACGGCTTCCGCAGTTTGTACAGAACACTACCTCTTCTTTGATCTCAGAACCACATTTGTTGCATATCATTTCTTTCTCTCCTTAATAATAGCTATTTGTGCATTAATCTCACGCTCATATACTAACAAAAGTCACACTATAACGCAACATCCTGATTCATATATGCTGATTCCGATTATTTTTCTTCCATATTCTGTGATGCGATTTTGACGATATCTCCATAGCGTTCAAGAATTTTGTCATAGTTGGCACGTACATGAGGGAACATGCAGCCCGAGCAATCCTTGAATCCAGTATCGGTGTATTTGAAGGCTCCGCCGCATTTGCTTCCGAGTGCATACAGCGGGCAGTAGCAAAACAGGCAGTTAAAATCCTCCGGCTTACTCGTCTTATGACATGGGAAAAACTCGCATTCCTTATGCTGGAAAAATGCATACTTTCTCTCCGGGTACATATTTTTATCCATTGTATTTCTCCTTTTCGTTACATTTACACTATCATTCTACCACAATTATACTCCGAAATGTTCTTCAATCAAAGCCGGCGCCGGCGTTTTCCTATATTTTCTCTGCATCAAAAATATCCCTACAGAGAATCCGCTGCCCATAGCTAACCAAACGCTCTTATGAGGTGTACCCCGTAGATAAATTTATTATTTTTATGTATATTTTGGAATTATGCACAAAAAAATTGATAATATCTACAAAACCCCTCTTAAAATAGGACTTCCGTAGATATTTGAGTTGAAATCATGTATAAATATTTTTTATTCATGATTTTACAGGAAATAGATACGGAATTAAGCTCGGTGCGCGGTGTTCGGTCAGATTAAATGTGTAGCCTTCCCATGTCATACCGCAAAAATACTGCGGCGCAAGCGCCGCAGTACATTATTGTTTTGTTTGCTATCTCATCTTTCTGATGTAGCCCATGATACTGCTTACGTTTCCGTAAATTTCAGGCTTGCCGTTCTCCGTGACGATCAGTGACGGAGCCGTGCTTATATTGTATTTCTCGGCAATCTCTGCACCTTCCGGTTCTTCTGCGAATACTACTTCGTATTCTATGCCGGCTTCGCTCAGATACTTCTTTGCAGTTACGCAGTTAGGGCATGTCTTTGTTGTTACGAGTATCGGTGAATGAACCCTTGCTCCGCCTGCACCGGTGCCATTGGTATTACCCGTATTTGTCATATGAGCGCTCGTTCTCGGCTCCTCATAGCACGCATCGTCTAAAAGCGATCCACCCGTAAGTCCGAAAAATTCTCCCGGAGCGTACGTCTTCCTGTTCTTGAATTCGCTTGACTTTCCGTCATTCCAGTTTCTTACCGGACGGTAGTAGCCCGTTATTCTCGAATACACCTCCGTGTTCGATCCGCACTTAGGGCATGAGAAATGCTCACCTGCTATATATCCGTGCTCTGCACATATCGAGTATGTCGGCGACATTGTGTAATAAGGCAGCTTGAAGTTATATGCGATCTTCTTTACGAGATTGGCAGCAGACTTCCAGTCAGGGATTCTTTCTCCGAGGAAGCCATGGAATACGGTGCCCGAAGTGTAGAGCGTCTGCATGTCGTCTTCCATTTCGAGTGCGTCAAAGATATCGTCCGTATATCCTACAGGCAGATGTGTGCTGTTGGTGTAGTAAGGTGACTGTCCTTCCTTTGCCGCAGTTACGATATCCGGAAATTCTTCAACATCGTGCTTTGCAAATCTGTATGTCGTCGATTCCGCAGGAGTTGCTTCGAGGTTGTAAAGATCGCCGTACTCCTCCTGATAATCCGAAAGGCGTGAACGCATGTGATTCAGCACCTCGCGCGCAAATGTTCTTCCTTCCTCCGATGTAATATCGGTATCCATCCACTTTGCGTTCATTATAGCTTCGTTCATTCCGACGAGACCTATGGTCGAGAAGTGGTTCGTGAAGGTTCCGAGATAACGCTTGGTGTAAGGATAGAGCCCTTCGTCCATCAGACGGCATACGACCTTTCTCTTAGTTGCAAGCGAACGCGCCGCGATGTCCATATATTTGTTCAGGATTTCGTAGAAATCCTCCTTGCTCTTTGAGAGATATGCGAGTCTCGGCAGATTGATTGTTACTACGCCGATCGAGCCGGTGCTTTCTCCTGAACCGAAGAATCCGCCGCCCTTCTTTCTGAGCTCGCGCAGGTCAAGACGGAGACGGCAGCACATGGATCTTACATCCGAAGGCTCCATGTCTGAATTGATGTAGTTTGAAAAATACGGAGTTCCGTATTTTGCTGTCATCTCAAACAGAAGCTTGTTGTTTTCCGTCTCACTGAAATCAAAGTCTCTCGTTATAGAATATGTAGGAATCGGATACTGGAAGCCGCGTCCGTTCGCATCACCTTCTATCATGATTTCGATAAAGGCTTTGTTGACCATGTCCATTTCCTTGCGGCAATCACCGTATGTAAAGTCCATATCCTCGCCGCCGACTATCGCAGGAACGTTTTCCATGTCCTTCGGAACGGTCCAATCAAGTGTTACGTTAGTGAAAGGTGCCTGTGTGCCCCATCTTGAAGGAGTGTTGACACCGTATATGAACGACTGTATTGCCTGTTTGACTTCTTTGTATGATAAATTGTCGGCCTTAACAAAAGGCGCAAGGTATGTATCAAAGGATGAAAAAGCCTGAGCTCCTGCCCATTCGTTTTGCATGATTCCGAGGAAGTTTACCATCTGGTTGCAAAGTGAATGCAGGTGCTTTGCCGGTGCGGAAGTGATTCGGTCAGGAACGCCGCCAAGACCTTCTTTGATAAGCTGCTTGAGGCTCCAGCCTGCGCAGTAGCCTGTCAGCATAGAAAGGTCATGGATGTGCATAAAGCATTTCTTATGTGCCTCTGCAATTTCTTCGTCATAGACTTCAGAAAGCCAGTAATTTGCTGTGACCGCGCCCGAGTTTGAGAGAATAAGTCCGCCTACACTTAACGTGACCGTCGAATTCTCCTTGACGCGCCAATCCTTTTCGGTTCCGATATATCCGTTTATCAAAGCCTTGTAATCGAGCAGCGTGTCCTTTGTGGCACGAGCCTTCTTGTGCTGCTGTCTGTAAAGGATATATGCCTTTGCAGTTCCCGCATAGCCGCAGTTCATCAAAGCCTTTTCGACTTCGTCCTGAATTTCCTCGACAGTTGCCGCATCAAGCTTTCTCGCTCTGAGTGATGATGACACGATAAGCCCGATGGCACGCGATACAGATGAGACGTCCCTTACATCTATCTCGTCCGTTGCCATGAATGCCTTTGCTACTGCATTCTCGATCTTTGCCTGATCAAACAAAACCGCACTGCCGTCTCTCTTGAGTACATTCTTCATCCCTAATAACCTCCGCAAATTATATTATAATAAAATGTTCAAAATTATATTATTCGTCCTTAAGCTCCTGCGCAGCTCCCTCCGCAAGGCTTCTCTTCACATCGATAAGGCGTTGATTTGTGCTTCCGCGCCACAGGCATTCGCTGCTTCTCAGTGCATCCGTATATCTGCCGTCCACCAAGACATCTACAAATTCAAGTGCCTTTTTGCCTTCAAAGCCGGCGCGTCCGCTCACAAGCTCTTCGAAGGTCCAGCCCGTATACGCCCACACATCGAGTCCGGCACGCTTGGCAGCTTCGGCGATCAATGCTGTCTGCTCAGGCTGAACAAAAGGATCGCCGCCCGACAACGTTATACCGTCTATATACTTCGCCGAAAGCATATCGCCTATGATATCGTCCGTATCAAAAAGCGTTCCGGCATCAGGATCATGTGTGTCAGGATTATGGCAGTTGAAGCAGTTATGCCTGCATCCTTGCATGAATATGACGTATCTTATGCCCGGCCCGTTTGCAGCCGAATGTTTCTTTATTCCTGCAATTCGAACCTCCATCGCCGATACGCCTCCTAATTCCGTCATGTTTATTTATCGTGTGCTGTTTAACCATTATATACCCAATATATTGTGGAGTCAATATGGATTCCGCCCATATATTGTTTATTTTTGCAAACAAAAAAACCACGAAATTTTGCTTTCGTGGCCTAAATAACTGCTTAGATGCGTCCTGCCGAGATGTAGCCCTTCTCGTCCATACCTATTACTTTTTCTCCGCTTTTCCTAAGCTTCCATGCAAACTCAAGGGCCTCCCTGTCCATGAGCTCTCCCGGTACGAAAAGAGGGATTCCCGGCGGATAAGGTATGACCGCAACTGCGCAAATTTTGCCCGCAGCCTCAGAATAATGTGTCGGAATTGACCTGTCTGGTATTCCGAAAACGTGTTTTTCTCTGTGCAAAAACTCCGAAAGCGTCTTTGCGTGATCCTCGGTTTCTCCTGCCGATACCGCCGCTTGTTCCGCAAGAGCGTCCCTTCCGGCGGCTGATATTTCTTTTAGGGCCGCGAGAAGTCTTTGATAGTCCTCTCTGGTATTGCCTATACCCGAGAGACCCATTGCAACATTGCCCGAAGCAAGCTCAACATGGATGCCTCTCTCTGTCAGCATGGCGTCAAGCGCCTTTCCGTTTATGCCGAGCTCCATAAAATCCATATCTATCTTTGTTCGGTCATGCATAGGATGATCTATAAGCTTTAATCCTTCGATGTTCTTTGCTTCCGCATAAAACTCGTCGAGGCAGTCATTCCAACGCTTAATCAGCTCCGCACCCCTATGCTTCAGGATGTCGGCATTCATATCGTGCGACGAAGTCAATATATACGAAGGACTGCTCGATTCTATAATCTGCAGATAGTTTTCGAACACATCAAGCTCCACATCATCTGAATATATGTTTACTATTGCCGTCTGCGTAAAGCTCGCAAGGGTCTTGTGCGTACTCGCAACCGTTATATCAGCGCCTCGCGTGTCTGCATCAAAAACATCGTAGCCGGCGTTCCTCATTATCTTAAGATGCGCACCGTGAGCTTCATCCACTATCAAAAGCTTGCCGGCTTCGTGCGCAGCCTTTGCTATTTCTTTTATATCGCTGCAAACTCCGTAATAGTTAGGGCTCGTTACCAGAACCGCCGAAATTTCAGGGTCTTTGGTGAGTGCCGCCCTTACATCCTCAGCCGAAACACTTCCGCTGATGCCGAGATCCTTGATGATTTCGGGATAAACGCATACCGGCATCGCCCCGATAAGAGAAAGAGCGTTCCACGCCGACTTGTGGCAGTTAGCCGCAATCAAAAGCTTTCCGCCCCGAGGAACACACGTTAATATCGAAGCAATGACTCCTGCGCTGCTACCTCCTACCAAAAGATAGGTTTCCCTCGATCCGTAGAGCTCCTTGTATTTATCCATCGTTGCACGGATGATACCCTCGGCCTGAAATAGGTTGTCCGCCCCTTTTATTTCCGTTATATCTTCATCGACAAGGGAATCTATATATCCCTTAAACCCGGATTCGTCAAAGATTCGTCTTCCTTTGTGTCCCGGCATATGAAACGACACCGTGTTCTGCGCAATAAAGTCACTTACAAATGTAACTATGGATGTGTTGCTTGCTGTTTTCATTCTTTTTACCTGCATTTGAAATTACATAAGAGGGCTCAGTACCCTGAGTACTCCGTCAAATAGAAGCCCAAGGAAGCTGTGCCTGCAATCCTCGGTAGATATAGGTTTTGATACATCAAAGGTTTTGAGCATATCCGTCTTAAGGCTACGCAATGCGCTGCTCCCCACCATCAGGCATCCGCATTCGAAATGCAGATAAAGGCTGCGATAGTCTAAATTGATCGTGCCTATCACCCCAAGGCTGTCATCAGCTATTATGCTTTTGGCATGAACAAAGCCCGGAGTGTACTCGTAGATTTTTACACCTGCTTTGAGGAGCGGATAATAATAGGAGCGCGTGAGGCGGTATACAATTTTTTTGTCCGGTATGCCCGGTGTCACGAGCCTTACATCAACGCCTCTCTTTGCCGCAAGCTGAATCGCCGACTGCATTTCATTGTCCATGATGAGGTACGGCGTATATATAAAGACATATGTTTCCGCCTGATTTATAATTTCGAGATAAACATTCTCTCCGAGATTCTCGTTGTCGAGAGGTGAATCGGAAAACGGCTGTATTATCCCGTCGCTGTCAAATATCCCTTCGTGATGAACCGTCGGTCTGAACGAAGAATAGTCGACTTCTCCCGGCTTGAAGGCGTTCCACATATTGAGAAACATGACGGTAAAGTTCCATACAGCCTCGCCATACAGCCTGATACCGTTGTCCTTCCAGTGCCCGAATCGTTCTTCTCTGTTTATATATTCGTCAGCGATGTTGAAGCCGCCCGAATATCCTATGTATCCGTCTATTACGGCTATCTTACGGTGATCTCTGTTGTTATATACGAGTGAAAGTATCGGCCGCAAAGGGTTAAACGCGAGAGTTTTGATGCCCTCCTTCTCAAGGGATGCCGCAAAATTCATCGGCAGACTGTCTATGCTCCCCACATCGTCGTAGATCACCCTGACATCAACTCCTGCCGCAGCCTTTTCCCTCAAAATATCGCAGATGCTGTCCCACATGAAGCCGGGCGATATAATAAAGTATTCGAGGAAGATGAAGTGCCTGGCATTCCTCAGATCCCTTATCAAATCAGGAAACGCCTTGTCGGCAAGGTCGTAATATTTCGTCTTTGTTTCAGCCCATGCCGGGTAAGGCCCACGCTTTGAGATGTAGTTTATGGTGTGCATCAGCCGATTGCTGCTTATCTCGCCACAGTTGTATTTCTGCTTCAAATCGTCCTTATGCAGATCCATTACAGGGTCGAGCTTCACCTTTATGCGCTTTGACGGTCTTTTGTTTCCAAAGAATGCGTACATCGTGCTTCCGAGTATCGGCGCAAGGCAAATCAAAATTATCCATCCGAGCTTGTATGCAGATGTCTCATCTCTGTATATTATGAACAAAGACATCAAAACCGCGCCTATGCCGAAAAACATAGTCGTATATGTTGAATATTTGCCGAGCTTCCAAACAGTAACTACTGCCAATGCCAGCTGAATGAGGATAAGCAGGAGTGTGATAAAGAAGCGCCCGAATATTGTTACGAAAATGGTTTTTTTGCTCTTCTTCATTTAATTTGTTTTGTTATTTGGTAATCTCGTCGATTCCCATGTACTTGCGAAGTGCCTCAGGTACCTCTACGCTGCCGTCAGCACGCTGGTAGTTTTCGAGTATTGCCGCAACTGTACGTCCTACAGCAAGTCCCGAGCCATTGAGCGTATGAACGAATTCCGGCTTTTCCTTTCCTCTGCGGAAGCGTATTCCCGCACGACGCGCCTGGAAATCTTCGAAGTTGCTGCACGAAGAAATCTCTACGTATCTTCCGTAGCTCGGCATCCATACTTCTATATCGTATGTCATAGCCGACGAGAATCCGAGGTCTCCAGAGCTGAGTCTTACGACTCTGTACGGTATATTTAGTCTCTTCAGGACTTCTTCCGCATCGGCAGTAAGCGATTCGAGTTCGTCGTAGGATGTCTCAGGCTTTACGAATTTAACGAGCTCAACCTTGTTGAATTGATGCTGTCTTATGAGTCCTCTCGTGTCGCGTCCCGCAGAACCGGCTTCGGCTCTGAAGCAAGGCGTATAAGCCGTGTAGTATACAGGCAGCTCATCCTCGCTCATTATCTCCTGAGCGCGCATATTCGTTACAGGTACTTCTGCCGTCGGAATTAAGAAAAAGTCCTTCTGCGGCACATAGAACATATCCTCTTCAAACTTAGGAAGCTGACCTGTTCCCGTCATAGCCGCTCTGTTTACCATGAACGGCGGAAGGATTTCGACGTAATCCTGATCCATCGTGTGCAGATCGAGCATCAGCTGAATACACGCTCTTTCGAGGCGAGCGCCGAGACCCTTATATATGGTGAATCTCGTGCCTGCGATCTTTGATGCGCGGTCAAAATCGAGTATGTCAAGCTCAGTTCCTATATCCCAGTGAGCCTTGGGTTCGAAGTCAAAGGCAGTCGGCTCGCCGACTTTTCGCATTTCAACATTTGCGCTGTCGTCATCTCCGTACTGAACAGCCTTGCACGGTGTATTAGGGATTCCGAGCAGCGTGTCCTTAAGCTCCTCTTCTATTCTCGAAAGCTCCTCGTCCATCTCCTTTATTTCGGCAGACAATGCTTTCATTTCCGCCATTACTGCGCTCGCATCCTCTCCCGCTTTTTTCATCTTCGGAATTTCACGCGAAACGGTATTCTGACGGTTCTTCTTTACCTCTACCTCTGCAAGAACGGCTCTTCTCTGTTCATCGAGTTCCTTTACTCTGTCGAGTCCGAAATCGCCTTTACCTCTGAATTCAACGCGCTCTTTAACGCCTTCAAAATCTTCTCTTATTCTCTTGATATCCAGCATTCAAATCACCTCTAAAATATATTCCTCTGGTATTGAGCATAAAGCTCAAGCAACAATTTAACTTTTTTCTGTATTTCGAGCTGGAGCTCTGCTGCTCTGCCGTACTCTTCTCTTTCGAGTGCTTCCTTTGTGAGCGTCAGGAGGCACTTTTTGCTGAAGCTGTTTTGACCTATCTCACACCTGAGATCGTCTACAAGCTCCCAGTTTTTGGTGTCGTAGTCCGTGTATTCCTTTTCGCTTCTGAGCTTTCGGCACGATCTTACTATATCCATATTGGCAGGAATTATTCTGTCGTGAAGCTCGGTCGTCCATTGTCTCAGTATCTGCTCTCTGTATGATTCGAGCGAAACTTCATCTATAACTCCGCCGTCCATAATGGCTGCCAGCTTTTCGGGATACCTGTCAAATGCCGTGATATTCTCCCAAACCGTTTCCGGAGCTTTACCGAAAAGTCTGCTGCGCTCCTCTTCCGTGTAATCCTCGAATACTTCCTTTTCGCTTCTGTATTCACGATCCCTTTCGAGATAAAAATCATCTTCTCCGTATCTCTTTGAAATTGATGCTTCGAGTTCCTTCGGAGTCTTACCTGCTTCGAGAGTTTTTTTGATTCCGTCGAGCATTGCCATATATGATGCCGCAAGAACGAGATATGTGTTGCTCTTCGGGTTAGGTGCTCTGAGCTCAAAGCGCGTTGCCATCGGATTCGACAGCTCGCGTATAAGTCCGGCAAGAACCGTTCTGTTTCTTGAAGGCTCCTTAGGCGATCGCCCGAGTGAAGTTACTATACACACCGGTGCTTCAAATCCCGGTTTCAGCCTGTTCAAAGAATCATTGCTCGAGCTTACGAACGGATTGAGAACCTCGTAATTCTTTAGAAGCCCCATCAGTGCACCGTAGCCTACCGGGCTGAGGAAGTCCTCTTTCATATCTCTCGGTGAAAATATATTGACGAGCTTTCCGTTTTTTAGCGTCGCCGCCGCACCGAGATGCGTATGCTCACCGCTTCCGGCTACTCCCGGGAAAGGTTTTGCCATAAATGTTACATCAAGACCGTGCATCGTAAATATATCTCTTATGACATATTTTACCTGATTTTCGTTATCTGCAGCCTGAAGTGCGTCCGTATATTTCCAGTCGATTTCGAGCTGCTCCATTACATGGTCGAAGTGACCGGTATTTCCCATCTTGGCTTTTACGCCGCCGACCTCCTTGTGACCCATTTCAACGCCGAAGCCGTATTTGTCGAGAATCTTGAGAGTATCCTCAAGTGCAGTTCTGACCTCACCATATGTACGCTTCCAGTATTGCTCCTTAAGCACCTGTGCCGTAAAGAGCTGTTCTCTGTCGCCCTTGTCGTCAGGTGTCTTTACCCAAAATTCGAGCTCCGTCGCGCTCGTTGTAACGATTTCTTCAATATCGTCAGGTGATGATATTCCGCTCATATGCTCGCACACATACGGATTTTTTCTGATAGCCGATGTGACTTCTTCCTTGAAGTATTTCAAAGAATCTCTCAGCATTACGCGGGAGCCGCACCAAAAGCTGTCGTTATGAAGTATGTATGACGGAAGTCTGAGCGTACCGACAGGCAGATTAAGCTTTGCGTCGATGTTCTTGTAGTTGTAGTCGACGTACCAATTCACATCAAGGTCAGGGATTATATCCACCTTGGCATTATTCAGCACGGCAATCTTAGGAAGGGCAACCGACGAACCGTCCGTCTGCACGCCATGGGCGAGCAT
>JAEXBK010000067.1 GCA_023394035.1 Bacillota bacterium | reverse complement strand
GCTTTAGAAAGCGTGTAGTTCTTTTTCTTTGCAAAGTAACCGATGAAAAGTCCGTACACCACATAAGGAAGTATCCAGAGCGGTGTGGTTACGGTGACGCCGAAGCGCAGAAGCTGATAGATGGATGTTCCGAGAGCTGCTACACCGGCACCGTGCCAAGGCCCGAAGAGCAGTGCGGCGATGAGAACGGGAATGCTCTCGATGGTGATCTTCATGTTGCCGAGATTGATTGCCATAAATGCGAGGACTGCAACCATAGCAGCAAGAATTGAATTTAGTGTCATTTGCTTTGTTTTCATAAAAAAACTCCTTTCATGACTTTGAATTTGCCACGAAGGAGATTATTCCCATTGTGGCAGCGGAGGCGGAAACAGCACCGCAGCGTTTGCTTTCGTTCACAGGCAACTTCCCATCCTGTGACACTTGACGCGCTGTTCCTACTCTGACAATAATTTATGTACCGTTTTATTATACATATATTCACATTTGTTTCAAATGATTTTATCGGAAATGATGATTTTGTATCATATGGGGGTATATTAAAATGGAAATTAACGGTAACGGAAATGAAAGATGAGGATGAGAGCCGATGATAAGGAAGATTGTAAACATAGACAGCGAAAAGTGTAACGGATGCGGAGCGTGTGCAGCCGCATGTCACGAGGGTGCGATTCAGATGAGGGACGGAAAGGCCGAGCTTATAAAGGACGATTATTGCGACGGACTCGGCGATTGTCTGCCGGAATGTCCTACGGGAGCCATAACTATTATAGAAAGAGAAGCATCAGACTTTGATAAAGAGGCTGTTGCCGCAAGAATGGCTGAAAGAACACCGCACGCATGTCCCGGCAGCATGGCAAAAACAATTTCGGGAGCATCGCATTCGGTGCAGGAAGCGCCACAGGCTTCGGTCAGCAGACTTATGCAGTGGCCTGTGCAGATAAAGCTCGTTCCGACAAATGCTCCGTATTTTGAGGGCGCAAACCTTCTTGTCGCAGCAGACTGTACGGCATACGCTTATGCAGGTTTCCACGAGAAATTCATGAGAAATCACGTGACCCTTGTAGGCTGTCCGAAGCTCGATTCCGTAGACTATTCGGAAAAGCTGACAGAGATAATCAAAAATAACAACATCAAGAGTCTCACCGTCGTCCGCATGGAAGTTCCTTGCTGCGGAGGTCTTGAATATGCAGCCGTTACGGCTCTTAAGCAGAGCGGCAAATTCATCCCGTGGAGAGTCGTGACGATATCGGTAAACGGGGAAATACTGAACGATTGATGATTACTCAAAAACGCCGGCATGTGCCGGTGTTTTTAGCATGTAAAATCACACAATATCAACAGCTTCATATCGCTTCGATTTCACCTTTACTTAATAATATGGAAATAAATGGTGATATATGTTATCATAAGTCTATATATTTTAATCAGAAAGGCGTATTTGCCGATGCGTTTAGACAGGAATTACAGAAGAATAATTTCTATACTTATATGCGCGGTAATGATATTTATAATATCGGCATCGCTGTATTTTGTTGCGCTTGAAGCAAACCATCACTGCTCAGATCCGGCTTGCGGCACATGTGCTGCGAAGAAGCTTTCGGAGTATACGCTCACCCACTTCGGAGTAGGTGCGGTAAAGTCTTTTGCGGCGGTCATCACGGCATTTACGATAATCATGACTGCTGCACCCAAAAGCTTTGATATTAGAATATTTACGCCGGTTACAGCCAAGGTTAGAATGGATGATTGACGATCCTCAATACGATAGTTGACAGATGAATTACAGGAGGATCAAAATGAAGAAAATTTCAGTATTACTTTTAATATTAATCGTATCGGTTTTTATGCTTGCAGGCTGCGGAGCATCCGGAAAACCGGCAGGCTCTGAAACGGCACCAAAAGAAGGAAAAATCAAGATCGTATCTACGATATTCCCTCCATACGACTGGACAAGGGAGATAATCAAAGGCAGCGAAGACAAGATAGAGCTGACGCTTTTGATGGACAGCGGCGTTGATCTGCACAGCTTTCAGCCATCGGCAGAGGATATTGCGAAGATATCCGAGTGCGACATTTTTATACATGTAGGCGGCGAGTCCGATGAATGGGTCGAAGATGTGCTCAAAGAGACGAAAAACAAGAATATGCGGGTCATCACATTTATGGAGCTTCTCGGCGAATCCGTCAAATACGAGGAGCTTGTAGAGGGCATGGAGGAGCACGAGCATGAGCATGATCACGATGCTGACCACGACCACGATGAACATGATGATCACGATGATCACGATGCCGAGCACGAGCATGATGACAAAGATCATGACCATGACCATGACCATGACAAGGAAGAGGATGAGCATGTATGGCTCTCACTTAAGAATGCACAGGTGTGCGTAGGTGCAATCTCAGCCGCGATCGCTGATGCGGATCCGGAGCACAAGGATGCATATATCGCAAATGCGGATGCCTACGGCAAGAAGCTTGCTGAACTTGACGGCAAATATAAGACGGCAGTTGACGGCGCAAGGGTTAAGACTCTTGTATTCGGGGACAGATTCCCGTTCAGATATATGACTGACGACTATGGACTCACATATTATGCTGCATTTTCGGGATGCTCCGCAGAAAGCGAAGCAAGCTTTGAGACGGTAACATTCCTCGCAAAGAAGCTTGACGAACTCGGACTTTCGAGCATAATGACCATAGACGGTTCAAACGGGAAGATCGCGGAAACTGTCGTTTCAAATACAAAGGCAAAGAATCAGAAGATAAGAACTCTGGACTCAATGCAGTCCACAACAGCAAAGGACATAGAAGCGGGCGCAACATATCTTTCGAAAATGGAAGAAAACCTTGAGACTCTTAAGGCTGCGCTCGAATAAGGAGATATAATGCCACAGATCAAATGCAGAGATTTATCACTCGGATACGACGGGAAGGTCATAGTCAGCGGGCTTGATTTTGAAATCATGTCAGGTGATTATCTTTGCGTAGTCGGAGAGAACGGATCGGGTAAGACTACACTGATGAAAACCTTACTCGGTCTGAACAGCCCTTCCGGCGGTGAAGTGATATTCGGACGCGAGCTTAGCCGCAAGGAAATAGGCTATCTTCCACAGCAGAGTATAGTGCAGAGAGATTTTCCGGCATCCGTGAGAGAAATAGTTCTCTCCGGATGTCAGGGAAGGTGCGGTATAAGACCTTTCTATAACAGCGAAGAAAAGCAAATCGCAAAAGACAACATAAAAAGAATGGGTCTCGAAGCACTTGAGAACAGATGCTACCGCGAACTTTCAGGAGGACAGCAGCAGAGAGTTCTTCTTGCGCGTGCTCTTTGTGCGGCGAGGAAGCTCCTTCTTTTAGATGAACCTGTTGCGGGACTCGATCCCAAGGCGACATCCGAGATGTACGAAATAATCGGCGAGCTGAACAGGGAAGGTACGACCATTGTCATGATTTCTCATGATATAGGGGCTGCAATCAAATATGCCGACAAGATAATCCATATAGGAAGCAGAATCTTTGTGGGCACAAAGGAAGAATATCTGAAAAGCAAGATAGGAAGAGCCTTCCTCGAAACGGAAGGAGATGACGAACAATGACAGACATTTTCAACAAAATGATAATGTACATTTCCGAGTATCCTTTTGTAAGGTACGCACTCATAGTCGGCGTTCTTATCGCACTTTGCTCATCGCTGCTCGGAGTGACCCTGGTGCTCAAACGCTTTTCCTTTATAGGAGACGGACTTTCACATGTGGCTTTTGGAGCGATGTGCGTTGCAAGCGTGCTTAACATGATGAACAAAACATATTTGATTCTGCCGGTTACAATCATATGTGCTGTGCTTCTTCTCAGAACCGGGCAAAAAACAAGAATCAGGGGCGATGCGGCAATAGCCATGATATCGGTCACGTCGCTTGCTTTCGGATACCTCGTAATGAACATATTCCGCGGCGGCTCAAATCTTTCTGGAGATGTATGCACGACGCTTTTCGGCTCGACATCTATACTGACCCTGACGCAGAGAGAAGTCGTACTCAGCATAATTCTTTCGGTGACGGTGCTTGCCGTATTCGTGTTTTTCTACAACAAAATCTTCAGCGTTACCTTTGATGAGAGCTTTGCAAGAGCTGCGGGAACATCCGCAGATGCATATAATTTGATAATCGCCGTAACTATAGCCGTTATAATAGTGCTTGCAATGAGTCTCGTCGGCTCGCTTCTTATTTCGGCACTCGTAATATTCCCGGCGCTTTCTGCGATGAGGCTCTTTAAGAGCTTCAGGAGCGTAACCATATGCTCGGCAATAGTCTCCGTGGCTTGCGCTGTGACGGGACTTATGACTGCTGTCGTTGCCGGAACACCGGTGGGTGCGACGATAGTTGCTGTAGACGCTGCGGTTTTCCTGATTTTTTCGCTTATAGACGCAATCAGAAGAAGAGGATAGCTTATGAAAAAGAAGATAGCCGCAATATTACTTTGTACCGCTTTGGCTATTGCATGTACTGCATGCGGCGATAAAAAAGATAATAAGGCGGAACCGGAAACAATAGAATCGAGCGACACAAAGCAGACGGACGAGTTGCAGGACGAAAAGGGTGAAGCTCCCAAGGAAACGATTTCGGAGAATACGGAGAATCTCCCTCCGGCTTCCGAATCAAAGGTGGACTTTGATTTTACGGACTTGAAAGGGAATACGCTTTATGCGCAGATTTTAAGTATGAATCTTGAATCCGAAAAATATAAAGACAAAGTAATAAAGCTCTCCGGCGTATTTGGGGTCGCACCTGAAGACACGGCGGCAGGGTATCCGGCACGTTACGGAGTTGTAGTATCGGATGCGGCGGCATGCTGTCAGCAGGCTGTTGAATTTGAATGGGCGGATCACATATATCCCGATGATTATCCTGAGGTAGGAACTGTCATTACGGTTACGGGAAGGTACGAATACTGTAAAGACAGAAAATACGAATACATCAAGCTCGTTACAGATAAGGTCGAATGGGACAAGGAGTAAAGGAGAAGACATGGCAAAACTTGAAAGAGTGATAAGTGCAGACATCGATGTTTTGGTTGAGAAGGTGCAGCGCGAGATACTTAGCGGAAGTATGTCGGCAAGTCTCGAAGAATCATCTGATGCGGTAATAGACGGCGTAAGAGTCGTTACGAGGACTATGGAACGCTATTCAATGCTCGGCGGAAACAGAGTAAGCATGAACATCGTCTTTGTTCAGGGCAGCAGCGACTCGCAGGTATATGTATGTGCAACAACCTCGGGCGGCGGAGGCGGCATCATCAAAATCATCGGATGGGGCGAAGACACCTTCCTCGAAAAGCTTGAGGCTATTCTTGACAGGGCGCAGGCCGGAGAAATGTGATATGGATTATAAAGAAATCAAGAAAAACCAAGAGGTTCTTGAATATTACAGGATGGCAGGTCAGATTCTCGATAATCTCGGGTATACAGACCATTCCGTTGCGCATACGGGACTCGTTGCGGACAAAGCCGCAAGCATTCTTTCGTGGTTCGGATATCCTGAAGAGGATATTGAGCTGACAAAAATCGCTGCGTATATGCATGACATAGGGAATGCGATAAACAGAAATCATCATGCGGAATACGGCGCGATCTTGGCAAACGAAATTCTGAAGGACACGGATATGTCAATATCCGACAGAATCAAAGTGGTTTCGGCTATAGCAAATCACGATGAATCCACCGGAACGGCTTTTAATCACATATCGGCAGCACTGATAATAGCCGACAAAAGCGATGTAAGAAGAAACAGGGTCAGGACAAAGACTGTAGCTCAGTTCGACATCCATGACAGAGTAAACTATGCCGTTACCGGATCGAACCTGAAATACGACGAAGAAAAAGGAGCTATAGCGCTCAATCTTCAGATAGACGAGACGATATGCTCCATGTATGAGTATTTTGAAATATTCCTTAACCGCATGGTTATGTGCAGGCGCGCAGCCGAGGTACTCGGTGCAAAATTCCGTTTGACCGTAAACGGTCAGAAGGTGCTTTAGCGCTTCTATTAATGAGCTATAGCAAAGTAAGCAAGCACGATGATTCCAAGCACTATTCTGTAGTAGCCGAAAATCTTGAAATCGTGCTTTTTTACGTAGTTCATAAGGAACCTGATGCAGGCGAGCGATACGACAAAGGCGACTGCCATTGCGATTAATATTATGACGACCTCGAAGGCTGTGAAGTGAAATCCGAATTTAAGGAGCTCCAGGAAGCTTGCTCCTGCCATTACAGGGATTGCAAGGAAGAATGTGAATTCGGCGGCAACCGTTCTGCTTACACCGATCAAAAGTCCGCCGATTATTGTTGCTCCGGAACGCGATGTGCCCGGAAGAACCGCAGCGATTAGCTGAAACAAGCCTATGATGAAGGCGTCTTTGAGAGAGAGATCCTTAAGAGCTTCTACGTGAGGTACTTTATTTTTGTTCTTGGTTTCGATAAATAAGAAGGCGATACCCACGAGGATGAGCATTATTGCGACCGTAACGGAGTTGTACAGATGTGCATCTATCCAGTCATCAAACGCAAGCCCGATAACTGCAGCCGGCAAGCATGAAACTATGATTTTTACCCATAGATTAAGAACATCATATCTGAGAAACGGCTTGTTCTTTACCTTCGTGTTAAACGGCCATATTTTCTGCCAGAAATAGACTATTACCGCAAGTATTGCTCCAAGCTGGATGACAACGAGGAATAGATTCCAGAAATCCTCCGAGACCTTCATCGGTATTATATCCTTAAGCAGGATGAGATGTCCTGTGCTGCTGACAGGCAGCCACTCTGTAATACCTTCGACTATGCCGTAAATGACGGCTTTGATAATTTCGATAAATGGCAAGATGATACCTCCACAAATTTACAGTATAGTTTAACTCGTACAGTATACCATAATGATATTAATAAGTGAAGAAGAGGAACGTTTTTAGGTTGACATTTTGACGATTTTCATTTAACATCTCTTGTATAACAACGACATAATTTTGCTGATATATGTTCGGATAGAAGGCTCGAATGTTTCTACCGCGGCGCCTCAGCCGCGACTATCAGGGACGGGTATGTAATATTGCATTTGATACCTGTCGTGAATCATCATTATCCAAACAGGCAGACTTGTATCGAGAGTCTGTTTTTTGTTTTTTCAGCAAACAGGCGGAGGATAGACCATGCGCAGAATGGAAGAAATGATACTGAAGGAAGGCAGGATACTGCCCGGTGGAATTCTGAAGGTCGGGAGCTTTCTTAACCAGCAGATAGATACGAAATTGCTCAAGGAAGCCGCCGAAGAGATAGCCGAGCTTTTTAGGGATACGCATATAACCAAGATTCTTACAATAGAATCGAGCGGGATTGCAATCGCTGCCGCAGCAGGCATGGAAATCGGTGTTCCCGTTGTATTTGCAAAGAAACACAAGACGAGCACTGTAGACGGATCGGTCTACACGACAGTTGTTCATTCGTTCACACACAACACGGATTACAATGTAGTCGTAAGCTCGGAGTATCTGACGGAGCGCGACAAGGTGCTCCTCATAGACGATTTCCTTGCAAACGGAAATGCTCTGACAGGGCTTATAGATCTTGTTGAACAGGCGGGTGCAGAGCTTGCGGGAGTTGCCGTAGCGATAGAAAAATGTTTCCAGAACGGAGGCGACATACTTCGCGAACAGGGTATTCGCATAGAAGCTTTAGCAGGCATAGAACGTATGACGGATGACGGCATAGAGTTCAGAGCCTGATGATTTTGTTCATTGTATGCCGAAAGGTATAATGGAATATAAAAGTGTGTTTTATTAATTCGGGAGGAAAAAATGAGAAAGAAAAGTTTAGTACTGCTTTTGATTCTTGCTATGATCGTTATGGCAGCGCTCACAGGCTGCGGAGACAAGACGGGAAGCAATGCAACAGGAACTGATAAGAAGGATTTTAAGGTCGGCTTTATATGCCTTCATGACGAGAACTCGACATATGACCTAAACTTCATCAATGCGGCAAAGGCAGCATGCGAAAAATTGGGTGTAGAATATGTTATACGCACAAACATCCCTGAGGGTCAGGAATGCTACGAAGCTGCTGCAGAGCTTGCAGACGACAAGTGCGGTATCATATTTGCGGACTCCTTCGGCCATGAGGATTATCTGATCCAGGCAGCAAAGGAATTTCCTGAGATTCAGTTCTGCCATTCAACGGGAACTAAGGCTCATACAGAGAAGCTTGACAACTATCACAACGCGTTTGCTTCAATCTACGAAGGTCGCTACCTCGCAGGTGTTGCTGCAGGTCTTAAGCTCAACGAGATGATAGAAGCAGGCAAAATAACAGCAGACAAGGCTAAGCTCGGATACATAGGTGCTTACACTTATGCGGAGGTTATTTCCGGATATACATCATTCTTCCTCGGAGCTCGTTCAATATGCCCTACAGCAACTATGGAGGTTACATTTACGGGTTCGTGGTATGACGAAACTGCCGAAAAAGAAGGCGCAAACAAGCTGATAAATGACGGATGTGTTGTTATCAGCCAGCACGCCGACTCGATGGGAGCTCCTACAGCTTGCGAAACGGCAGGCGTTCCTAATATTTCATACAACGGAAGCACGATCGCTGCATGCCCTAACACATTCATAGTTTCATCAAAGATCGACTGGGCGCCTTACTACGAATATGCAATCAAAGCGGCAATGGAAGGCGGAAAGATCGATACAGACTGGACAGGTACACTTGCAACAGGTTCGGTCGTTGTAACTGAAGTAAACGAAAAAGCGGCTGCTGCAGGAACGGCAGAGAAGATAGAAGCAGTCAAGAAAGAACTTGAAGCAGGAAATCTTCATGTATTCGATACGACAAAGTTTACCGTAAAGGGGGCAGCTGTAACGACATACGTGGCTGACGTAGATACTGACCCTGAATACAAGGGCGATACGGAAGTTATCAAGGACGGATATTTCGGCGAATCAATCTTCAGATCCGCACCGTACTTCGATCTCCAGATAGACGGAATCACACTCTTAGATACAAAATTCTAAGCTTGAACTATTTGCGGAAAACCCCGTTATTAAGCGGGGTTTTCCACATCATGAACAAATACTCGGTTGTTAATAACAAGGAGCTGTAATTTGGAAAAAAAGACTGCCGCAGCGGAAATGCGGAATATCACAAAGACGTTTGGATCTGTAAAAGCAAATGATAATGTCTCTCTCAATATTTACAGGGGGGAGATTTTGGCGCTTTTAGGAGAAAACGGAAGCGGAAAGACTACCCTGATGAACATGCTTTCGGGTATATATTTTCCCGACGGCGGAGAGATACTCATAGACGGTAAGGAAGTGTTCATAAGCTCGCCGCGCGAAGCCTTTGATCACGGAATAGGAATGATACACCAGCATTTTAAGCTGATAGATGTATTTACGGCAGCCGAAAACATAATTCTCGGACTCGATGAGGAGGGAAAGCTCGATCTGAATGCGGCATCCGAAAAAATAAAGGCCATATGCGACGCATACGGCTTTGAGGTCGATCCTGCACAGAAGATATATGATATGTCGGTTTCCCAGAAACAGACTGTCGAGATAGTCAAGCTCATATACAGAGGTGCGGACATACTGATACTCGATGAGCCTACCGCAGTGCTTACGCCGCAGGAAACGGAGAAGCTGTTTGCGGTGCTTAAGAATATGAAAAACGACGGCAAGGCAATCATCATCATTACTCACAAGATGCATGAGGTCGAGGAAATCTCGGACAGGGTTGCAGTCCTCCGAAAAGGTGAATTTGTGGGCGATCTCATAACCAAGGACACTAATGCGGAAGAAATGACGAATATGATGGTCGGAAGAACCGTGAGCCTTAACATCGAAAGACCGGATGTGAAAGACCCTAAGCCGCGTATTGAGGTCAAAAACCTTACAGTCAAAAACAGCGAAGGTATAATCAAGCTCGATGATGTTTCGTTTACGGCTTATTCGGGAGAAATACTAGGCATAGCCGGCATTTCGGGATGCGGTCAGAAGGAGCTTTTGGAGGCTATAGCAGGACTGCAGCACATACAGTCGGGAAGTGTTTCATATATCGAGGACGACGGCAGCCGTGAGGAGCTGATAGGCAAAGATCCGCTCGAAATAGCATCGCTCGGCGTTGCGCTTTCGTTTGTTCCTGAGGACAGACTCGGAATGGGTCTTGTAGGCAGCATGGATCTTACCGATAACATGATGCTGCGTTCCTTCCGAAAAGGAAGATCGATGTTTACTGACAGAAAATCTCCTAAGAAGCTTGCGCAGAAGGTTGTAAAGGATCTCGAAGTAAGCACTTCAAGTCTTTCCACTCCTGTCAGAAAGCTCTCAGGAGGCAACGTCCAAAAGGTACTCGTAGGACGCGAGATTGCATCGGCACCGACGGTTTTGCTCTCGGCATATGCGGTACGCGGACTTGATATTAACTCTTCATATACGATTTACAATCTTATAAACGAACAAAAACGTCGCGGCGTCGCAGTAGTCTACGTGGGCGAAGACCTCGACGTGCTGATCGAGCTTTGCGACAGAATTCTCGTGCTTTGCGGAGGAAAGGTCAGCGGCATTATAGACGGAAGAACGGCCGAAAAACACGAAGTAGGACTCATGATGACGAAGATAGGAGGCACGAAAAATGAAGAAGACAAATAACGGGCCTCGCCTATATCTTACAAAGAGAAGCGCGCTGCCGTGGTATTATTCATGGGCAGTAAGAATAAGTGCGATAATCTTGGCGCTCATAGCATGCGCCGGAGTAACGACACTTCTTACAGGCGTAGATCCGCTTTCTTTTTACGGGGCAATACTCAAAGGAACCTTCGGTACTGAACGAAAGATATGGATAATGCTTCAGGAGCTTGCAATACTGCTTTGCATATCGCTTGCGCTTACGCCTGCATTCAGAATGAGGTTCTGGAATCTGGGCGGCGAAGGGCAGGTGCTCATAGGTGGTCTTGCTACGGCGGCATGTATGATCTTGCTTGGGGACAAGCTTCCAAATCTGCTTCTGATTCTCGTAATGATAGCGGCTTCTGTCGGAGCAGGTGCACTTTGGGCGGTTATACCGGCATTCTTCAAAGCTCGCTGGAATACTAACGAAACGCTGTTTACCCTTATGATGAACTATGTTGCCATACAGCTTGTAGCGTATTTTGTCATAGTTTGGGAAGTCCCTAAGGGTTCAGGCAAAATCGGCGTAATAAATCAGGACACACATGCAGGATGGCTTCCGGAAATCGGAGAGTATAAGTACCTGCTGAATATACTTATAGTTGCAGCCCTTACCGTAATAATGTATGTCTACCTCAAATACAGCAAGCACGGATATGAGCTTACGGTTGTAGGCGAGAGCACGAGCACCGCAAGATATGTCGGAATCAAGGTAGATAGGGTAATAATAAGGACTCTTTTGCTTTCAGGTGCAATATGCGGCATTGCGGGGCTGCTTTTAGTAGGCGGAACAGCGCACACGATAACGACAACACTTGCAGGGGGCAGAGGCTTTATTGCTGTAATGGTAACATGGCTTGCGAAGTTCAACCCTGTAAATATGATAATGAGCAGCTTTGTACTCGTGTTCCTGGAGCGCGGAGCAAGCGAAATATCGACGGCTTTCGGCCTTAACCATTCGTTTGGTGATATACTCACCGGAATAATCCTGTTCTTCATACTCGGAAGCGAGTTTTTCATAAACTACAGGATAAACTTTAAGAAATCAGTAAAATCCAATGCGAAGGAGGAGAAATAATGTTTGACATCGTATCATTTATACCAAGAGCGGTAGTTCAGAGCGTTCCTCTCCTATTCGGAAGCACGGGCGAAACTATTACAGAGAAGTCGGGGAATCTTAATCTCGGAATTCCGGGTGTAATGTATGTAGGCGGCATCTGCGGCGTTATAGGGGCATTCATATATGAGCAGAGCTGTGGTTCAGCGGAAAATATGAACGGATTTCTTGCAATATCGATACCTTTGATGGCGTGTCTGCTCGGTTCGCTTATCATGGGGCTGATATACTGTTTCATGACCGTAACGCTAAGAACAAATCAGAACGTCACAGGTCTTGCAATGACTACATTTGGCGTAGGCTTCGGTAACTTTTTCGGAGGATCGCTTATAAAGCTTACGGGAAGCGAAGTTCCGTCAATTGCACTTTCGGCGACAAGCGGATACTTCAGCAAAGCGCTTCCTTTTGCTGATAAATTGGGCGCTTTCGGCAAGATGTTCTTATCATACGGCTTTCTTGCATATACAGCTATAATAATAGCATTCGTCGCATCGTACATACTTAAGCACACAAAAGTGGGACTTAAGCTAAGAGCTGTAGGAGAAAATCCGGCAACGGCTGATGCGGTCGGAATCAACATAACAAAATACAAATATTTTTCTACTTGCATCGGATGTATGATCGCGGGGCTCGGAGGTCTTTACTACGTAATGGACTACGCGTGCGGAGTTTGGTCAAATGATGCTTTCGGTGACCGCGGATGGCTCGCAATCGCTCTCGTAATATTTACGATATGGCGTCCTAATGTAAGCGTACCGGCCTCAATTCTTTTTGGCGGTCTATATATACTGTATCTGTTCATACCGGCGGGAACGAATCTGTCGACCAAGGAGCTTTATAAGATGCTTCCGTATGTAGTTACGATAATAGTTCTCATTATAACGGGTATGAGAAACAAGAGAGAAAACCAGCCGCCTGAAGGTCTCGGACTGCCGTATTTCAGGGAAGAACGATAGAGAAACATCCTATTAAGGAAGTGTGATTTGTAAAATGCGGAACTTGCCCACAAGACATTCTCACAAAAAACCTACAACCCTTACAAGAAATCAACAAACTGACAAGCTATATTAGTAACATGCATTCCGCCTGCAGGCATTCGATTAACGAGAGCATCGGGCTGCGGCGGAATAATGCGGAAATATATAAAAACGTATAGAACTAATATAGTCTCAGTAGCGTTATCAAAACCGGATGCCGGGTTTTACTGCTATCCGGTTTTTTGTTATAAAAATGCGAGGAGGGATCTGATGAAAAAAAAGAATATCCGTGTCATGCCGTGGATATTTTTCTCGGTGGCGGCAGCGCTTATAATAGTCGGTGCATACCGCGGAGAAGCGGCTGCGGTTTTGGGCAAAGCGATAAAAATTTGTTTGGAGTGTGTAGGAATTGGCTAAAAAAGAAACAGATCGAAAAGGAAAACTGAAGAGATTTTTCATGTCGAGAGGCACTGTGCAGGCAATGGCTGCACTGGCTACCAACATTCATCTTCCGAACTTCGTTAAGGGTGAAATATATACGGGCAGCGCGAAATATGCATGTGTACCCGGCTTGAATTGTTATTCATGTCCGGGGGCAGCCGGCTCTTGTCCTATAGGCTCCTTTCAGGCAGTTGCCGGCTCACAAAAATTTAGCTTTTCGCTTTATGTGACAGGTA
This sequence comes from Bacillota bacterium, assembly GCA_023394035.1. Taxonomy (GTDB): domain Bacteria; phylum Bacillota; class Clostridia; order Peptostreptococcales; family Anaerovoracaceae; genus Eubacterium_B. The sequence continues at coordinate 5,641 of JAEXBK010000067.1, read as the reverse complement.
TAGCGATGATGTTCGGAGTGTTAGGCGGGAGATTTATATGCGGATTTCTATGCCCGTTCGGTTGGTTTCAGGAGCTCCTCCATAAGATCCCGACGAGAAAGTTCAGCACCAAGCGCCTTAAAGCTCTGACATATATAAAATACTTTATTTTGGTAGTTGCGGTATGTCTGCTGCCGGCTTTGCTAGTAAATAATGCCGGAATCGGAGCGCCATATTTTTGCAAGTACATATGTCCGCAGGGCGTGATTGAAGGCGCGATACCGCTTTCCATAGTCAACGAAGGAATAAGACATACGCTCGGTCCTCTGTTCATGTGGAAAAGCACTATACTTGCAGCGGTAATAATTCTAAGCGTTTTATTTTACAGACCGTTCTGTAAATGGATTTGCCCGCTCGGCGCTTTTTATGCGCTTTTTAATAAATTTTCATTCCTCCAGTACAATGTGGACGAAGAAAAATGCATATCGTGCGGGAAATGTGCGCGAACATGCAAAATGGATGTCGATATTACGAAGAACGTATCGCATCTCGAATGCATAAGGTGCGGAGAATGTAAAGCTGCTTGTCCGACTGAGGCTATAAATGTAAAGTTCGCTTTAAGGAAAAGTCGTGAAGAGAAAGGATTTAACTATGAAAAAAACAACTAAAGTAATTGCTGCAATCATGATGATTGTTATCGTATTTTCGCTTGCAGCGTGTGGAGGGAAGAAGGAGAATACGGACGGTGAAAAATCGGCTGCTTTTCCCGGATTTACGGGGACGGATTACGAAGGCGCCAAAGTGGATAACGAGATGTTCAAAAACAATGCCGTAACGGTTCTCAATTTCTGGTTCAACGGATGCAGCGCATGCGTTTCCGAGATGCCTGAGCTTGAAAAGATAAATAAGGAACTCAAAGAAAAAGGCGGAGAGCTTATAGGTGTGAATGCCGAAATCGGACTCAACAAGGGTCTGCTCGAGGAATCTAAGACGATTCTCAGTAAGCAGGGAGCTACCTACAGAAATATTTATATGGATCCTGAATCGGAAGGCGGTAAGTATGTGGCAAAGATACTCGCATTCCCTACGACGGTTCTTGTAAACAGAAAAGGAGAAATCGTAGGGGATCCTATTGTAGGGGCTATTAACGGTTCAAATCGCGAAGAGCTTGACAAGCGCATAGACGAGATAATCAAAGCCGACGCCGGAAAATAGGACCCTTGAAGTATCCGAAAAATAGCCTTGAAATAGTCTGGAAACAGGCTGGATATAGGAGCTCATTCGCTATGGATGAGTTCCTTCTTCTATGTTCGCATTGCAACCTGCTCTGACTTCGCCAAAGCTCGTCAATCGCAGGCATCCCTAGCGAACAAGCTGCCTAACCACTCGTGCTTTGCACTCGTGGGGCAGCTTGTTTTGGTGGAGCATAGGGGGATCGAACCCCTGACCTCTGCATTGCGAACGCAGCGCTCTCCCGGCTGAGCTAATACCCCGTACCTATATACAAGGGTATTATATTGCAGCTAAAGAATAAATTCAAGCGGGGAGACATATTTATTGTGCAATTATTGCGCCTTGGGGTATTATATAATCTATACGGAGGTGTAAGATGAGATTTATTTCATGGAATGTTAACGGCCTTAGGGCGTGCCTTGGAAAAGGCTTTGAAGATATAGTGAAGAACCTTGATGCTGACTTTTTCTGTATTCAGGAGACGAAGATGCAGGAGGGGCAGGCGGTTGTTGATTTGCCGGGCTATCTTGAGTTCTATAGCTATGCCGAGAAAAAGGGATATTCGGGAACAGCGATTTTTGCAAAGCACGAGCCGATATCGGTGCAATATAACTTTGGTGAGCATACCGACGAAGGCAGGGGCATCATTCTCGAATACGAGGATTTTTACCTTGTAAACGTTTATGTTCCTAATGCGCAGGATGGTCTGAAAAGAATAGAATACAGGATGAAATGGGAGGATGATTTCCGGGCGTTTGTGTCGGAGCTTGCGAAGAAAAAGAATGTCGTCATATGCGGAGATCTCAATGTTGCGCACGAAGAAATTGACCTTAAGAATCCAAAGACAAACCGAGGGAATGCAGGCTTCTCTGATGAAGAACGCGGAAAGATGACGGAGCTTCTTGCGGCAGGCTTTACGGATACATTCAGATACCTTTATCCTGACAAAACGGGAGCATACAGCTGGTGGTCATACAGATTCAATGCACGAAAAAACAATACGGGATGGCGCATAGACTATTTCCTTGTAAATGACGCACTTAATGAGAAAATAAAAAGAGCAGAAATCCATCCCGATATATTCGGAAGCGATCACTGCCCTGTAGAGCTTGAACTTTCTATTTGATGTAGATACCGCCGACGTGCAAGCTGCTGTCATACAGAATATTAAACTGAGCCTGTCCGTGCTCATATTCACACTTCATGGAACACTGCATGAGACCTGTTTCGGAATCAGGACGGGAATCGACATCGATGCTTTTGATGCGGATGAAGCTGCCGAGTGCGCTGACTACAGGATCAAAGGTGTTTTGCATTTGAGTTAAGCTCATAGATGACTTAAGATCATCGGCAAAAGCCGCATGGCACTTTTCGTAGTTGCGGTCATTTATTGCTTTGATTATGTATTTGGTGCGCTTAACGAGAACCAGCATCAACGATGAAGAGGCTGAATCAAGAACCTTTCTGCCGATATACATGCCTGCGACAAGCACAAAGGCGGCGGCTGCACAATAATATCTCTTTTTCATGGCTAAACTCCTTTTTTATATTATATCAAAGGCTGCGCACCATACGCAAGCCCGCAAAATAATAATCACCAATTAAATGGGAAAATTTGACATTTAACTGCTGTGATGTTACTCTCTTTATAGAGGGCGAATCAAGAAAGAGAGGTTAATATGACAGAAAGAGAAGTTACATTTGAAATTGTTGAACACATCGGGGTTTTGAGCGAGAACGAATCGGGCTGGCGCAAGGAGCTGAACCTGGTTTCGTGGAACGGACAGATTCCGAAGTACGACATTCGCGATTGGGATCAGGATCACGAGCGAATGAGCAGAGGAATAACGCTTCTTCCCAGAGACATGAGAAAGGTCGTTGACCTTTACATGGCAGACAGAAGCCGAAAGGCGGTGCGCCATGCGGAGGAGGAGAAGGAAGCGAGAGCCGAAAGACGGAAAAAGACTCCGAGACCGGCGCAGGCGGAAGCATCACAGAAGCCGGAAGTTGAAGCTGAGGTACAGCTTCAGCAAGCGTAATCACAAGGCAAATTCAAGGCGGCGGTATTCAAACCGCTGTCTTTTTTGCCCTTTTTATGGTACAATCATAGCATATAATTTATATGAGGAAACGGAGGGAGCTTAATGATAATCAAGCTTTTGACAGGTAAGAATACGGATACCGTCAGCAGAAATATCAAACCCGGAACCACTATAGGGCAGGTGTGCGAAAGCGCAGCTGAACTTTTTCCATATACGGTTGTTGCCGCAAAGGTGAATAACAAGGTCGTGCCTCTCAGCTTTGAGGTGGACGAGGAATGTATGATAGAGCCTCTTGACATAAGAACACAGGCGGCAAATCTCATATACCAGAACAGTCTGGCTTTGATATATCTTAAGGCGGTAGAGGATGTATGCGGAAATGCAAGCGTAGTCATCCAAAACTCGCTTAACAAAGGTCTGTATACCGAAATTAGAAATCATGCACCTGTTACCGATGCTGTGGTTTCAGAAATAGAAAAGAGAATGCGCGAGATCGTCGAGCTTGACCTTCCTCTAAAAAGAGAAGTCGTTACGAGGGAGCAGGCACTTGAGATGCTTACCATAAGCGGAAGAACCGAACGCAGCCGAATAATCGAGTCTGTGCCTGAGCTTTCGTGGGTGAGCTTCTATGAGCTTGACGGGTATCGCGACTTTTTCTATGGCCTTATGGTTCCGTCGACGGGATATATCAGGCACTTTGAACTCAGAAAATATAATCACGGCGTGCTCGTGAGATTCCCTCATCCGTCAAAGCCTGACGAGATCCCTCCATATGTAGACGAGAAAAAACTTTATTACGCATTCGAAGAACAGAGCGAATGGGACAAGCTGCTCGGGGTGGATTATGTCTGCGACTTAAATGATAAAATCGAATCGGGCGAGTACAAAGAACTCATTCAGCTATCCGAGGCTCTTCACGAAAAGAAGATTGCACAGATAGCCGACGAAATCAAGCAGCATCATAAGAGGATAGTTTTGATCGCAGGACCGTCTTCCTCCGGAAAGACTACCTTTGCGCGAAGACTTTGCGTTCAGCTCAGGGTCAACGGTCTTTCTCCGCTTTATCTTGGAACTGACGACTACTTTATCGAAAGAGAAGAGACGCCGCTTGACGAGAACGGAGAAAAGGATTTTGAGAGCATCAATGCCCTTGACATTGAGCTTTTCAACAGAAATATGAATGACCTGCTTGCCGGAAAGACTGTGGATCTTCCGAGCTTTGATTTTCTGACGGGACACAAGGAATTCGGGAAAAGGATAACCTCACTTCAGGAAGGACAGCCTATAGTAATCGAGGGAATACACGGTCTTAATGAGCAGCTTACCGAGTTCATACCGAAGGACGAGAAATACAAGATATATATAAGTCCGCTGACGCAGCTTAACATTGATATTCATAACAGGATACCGACAACGGACGAGAGAATGCTCAGAAGGCTTGTGAGAGACAATCTTTATCGCGGACATTCTGCAGCAAGCACCATCAAAAATTGGCCGAAGGTAAGAGCGGGCGAAGACAGAAATATCTTTCCTTACAGCGGTGAGGCGGATGTGCTGTTCAACTCATATCATGTATACGAAATATCGGTGCTGCGCAAATATGCAGAGCCGCTGCTCAGGCAGATAACGCCAAAGGATGAAGAGTTTGCAGAGGCGCAGCGGATGCTGCAGTTCCTCGACTTTTTCCGCACGATTGAGGATGATTCCATGATAGTCAATAACTCGATCATAAGAGAATTTATAGGAGGCAGCATTTTCGTAAGCTGATACGTGCAAGCTGCGATTATGTAAGAAAAATAATGAAAAGAAAAAAGATATTCGCCTGTGAGCTCATACTTGCAGGCTCGGCAGCGATATATACGGTCATCCTTTCCGGAATAACAAAGATAAGCATGATATTGCCGGGGATGCTTATACTTTCGCTCGGCGTAGCATCGCTTTATTATTCATTCCATGGAGATTTCAGCAAGGTTTCACTCCTTTCGAAGCCGAAGAAGGTCGCATATGTCGTGATTCAGGAGCTGCTCCTTGCCGCATATCTCGTGATTACGATACTGAACAGCATGGGCATAGGGCGCATGAAATTCATGACTCCGGCAGGAATCGTGTTTGCACTCCTGACGATCATACTGTTCGGCGGCGAATGCACGATAGACCATCTGTTAAGCAAAAAAAACAGCGATTTGTAGTCGCTGTTTTTTACTTGATTACTTACAAGGTCTTTATGATCGCTTGCCGGTTTTGTTCTTGACCGGATCGAGCTCAAACCAGAACGTCGAGCCTTTGCCCTGCTTGCTGATTACACCGTAATCGCACTTGTGAAGCTCGAGAATTTCTTTTACGATGGAAAGCCCGAGTCCTGTTCCCTCGGTTGAGCGGACATGGTG
>JAEXBK010000065.1 GCA_023394035.1 Bacillota bacterium | reverse complement strand
GCATATATATGCGTCGTATTGCTGAAGGAAGACAGACGGCAGATAGAAGAAGCGCTCCGTATCAAAGGCTTTGTGAGGACTTCCGTAGTCTCATCACAAACACCGTTAGAGACCACCGCATATCTCTCAAAAGAAATATCGGACATCACCTTTCATATTGATGAATTGAAGGCGAACATCGCAGCCGAAAGCGGGAGCAGAATAAATCTCAGAATTTTGAGCGACTACTACAGAATGAAGTCAAAGGAATACGAGATAGCTCCTGAGCTTATAAACACAGAATCGACCTTTGTCGTAAGCGGCTATATTACAAAAAATAACGCCGAGAAGGTAAAGGCTGCGATCAGCCGCAAATATGAATGTGCAGTCGATATAGACGACATAGCGGATGACGAGCCGGCTCCTACGGTACTACAAAACAATGCAATTGCATCGAGCATGGAGAGCGTAGTCGAGTCATACGGACTGCCTGAACGCAAGGGCTTTGATCCGACGACGATAATGTCATGGTTTTACATTTTCTTCTTCGGACTTATGCTTTCGGATGCCGGATACGGGTTGATAATGGCGATAGGATGCTTCGTGCTTCTCAAGAAATATCCGAATATGCCTGAAGGCATTAACAAGATGCTTAAGCTGTTCGGCTTATGCGGTGTATCTACGATATTTTGGGGAGTCATGTTCAGCGGATATTTCGGTGACGCACCGACGCTGATAGCGAAAATATTCTTTAACAAAGAATTTTCGATACCGCCTCTGTGGTTTGCACCGCTGAACAATCCGATGAAGCTTTTGATCTGGTGTATGGCATTCGGTATGGTTCACTTATTTGTCGGACTTGCAATAAAGGGCTATATGCACCTGAAAGCCAAAAAATATCTCGACTTCCTGTGCGATGTGGTGTTCTGGTACATGCTTTTGGCAGGTCTTATACTGATGCTTCTTCCGACCGAAATATTTTCATCTATATCGCAGATGAAAATCGTTCTTCCGGGATGGCTTCAGATAGTGACAAAAATACTCATATTCGGCGGTATGCTTGGAATTTTGTTTATGTCGGGGCGCGGCAGACAGAATTTTGCCCTCAGGCTTGCGCTTGGCGCATACGATATTTACGGGGTTAGCAGTTGGCTTTCTGATGTACTTTCGTATTCGAGACTTCTGGCGCTCGGACTTGCGACAGGAGTAATAGGAAGTGTAGTCAACATGATGAGCGGCATGATCGCCACAAATATATTAGGAAAAATAGTATTTGTAATCATATTTGCTTTCGGACATACGCTGAACATGGCGATAAACGTTTTGGGAGCATATGTACACACAAACCGTCTGCAATACGTTGAATTCTTCAGTAAATTCTACGATGCAGGAGGAAAGCCTTTCGAACCGCTCACAGCGGACAGTAAGTATATAGAAATCAAGGAGGAATTTTAACTATGAACATGAGTTTAGGCTTTGCAATCGCAGTTCTCGGTGCTGCGTTCTCTACAGGATGTGCCGGAATGGGTTCGGCTTGGGGAGTCGGCGTCGCAGGACAGGCGGCAGCAGGTGTAGTAAGTGAAGACCCTTCGCAGTTCTCCAAAGTACTCATATTGCAGCTTCTACCGGGAACTCAGGGAATATACGGATTGCTCGTTACCTTCGTAACGCTCGCAAAAATAGGTCTTTTGAGCGGTAACGCAGCAGCAGATATGGCACTCGGAACGGGTATTACTCTCTTTGTTGCATGCATGCCGATTGCCGTAGTAGGACTCTTTTCCGCTATTCATCAGGGTAAGACGTCGGTGGCTTCTATCGGAATCGTAGCAAAGCGTCCGGATCAGTTCGGTAAAGCTATGCTGTTTCCTGCAATGGTAGAAACATATGCGATATTGGCATTGCTCATTTCGGTAATCGCGGTAGCTACGATCAAGATAGCGTAGTATTTTCGGGAGATTGATATGACCGGACTTGAAAAAATCAAAGACCGCATCTTGGACGAGGCGAGAGCCGAGGCCGAAAAAAGAATGCGAACGGCAGAGGAGGAAGCCAAAACGCTTATAGCCGATGCCGAAGCCGATGCTGAAAGGACGAAGAAGGAGATATCCGAGAAATCGGCTAAGGACGTAGCGGTTTACAGAGAAAAGATATCTTCGTCGATAGAGCTTCAGAGAAGAAACAGCATACTTAAGGCAAAGCAGGAGCTTATATCCGGTATTCTTGAAGCTGCTGAAACGGAGATAGACGAGCTGCCGGCAGATGAGTATTTTGAGCTTATGCTCAAGCTTGCAGAAAAAAAGTCGCAGGCAAAGGCGGGCGAAATCGGATTTTCCGAAAGAGATCTCGAAAGACTTCCGTCTGACTATGAGGCGAAGCTTAATGCGGCTGTAGGCAGAAGAGGCGGAAGCTTAAGGATTTCCGAAAAACCGATAAAAATCAAAAACGGCTTCATTCTCGTATATGGAGATATAGAGGAAAATTGTGCGCTTGAGGCTTTGTTTACGGAAAGAAAAGACGAACTTTCGGATATTGCAAGAAAGCTGCTGTTTCCATAGATGAGCAGGAGGGGAGAAAAACATGAGTGAACAATTTGTTTACCAGGTTGCAAGAATACGATCACTTGAGACCTCGCTGCTCTCAGGCGCTGCGATAGAACAGCTTATCGCGTGCCCTGATTTTGCTCAGTGCATAAATTTTATCACCGAACGAGGCTGGGGACGGTCGGGGGCCGTAAATGAAAGTGCCGAGGATATTCTCGAAGCTGAGGAAGAAAAAATCCGGAGCACCCTGAATGAGCTCAGGATTGATAACAAATATTTTGATGTGCTTTTGCTTCCGAAGAGCTTTCATAACCTCAAAACCGCTATAAAGGATGCGGTTGCCGAAACGCTTACGAAGGAGGCATATTATCGCAATGCGCTTTTATCTCCGGAAGAAATTGCAGAGATAATCAGGGGCAAGGAATTCGGTAAGCTGCCGCCGTATATGCAAAAATGTGCTGAGGAAGCGTTTGAAAGTCTGCTCCATACAGGTGACGGGCAGCTATGCGATATCATTGTGGACAGAGCGTGTCTCGATGCAATCACGGAAGTCGGAAAATCATCCGGCGAAGAAGTGATACAGGATTATGCCGAAAGGACGGTTGCGCTTTCAAACATCAAAATTGCCGTTCGTTCGTCAAAGACGGGCAAGGGTGCGGAATTTATGAAACGTGCAATGTCTCCTTGCGCTACGATTGACACGGGAAGGCTCGCAAAAGCCGCTGAGGCGGGTTTTGACGCGCTTAAGGAATATATTTCCACGACGAAGTATGCGGATAGTGCAGAGGCTCTTTCGGAGTCTCATTCGGCTTTCGAAAAATGGTGTGATGACGCCATGATAAAATCGCTCAAGGCACAGAAATATAATTCATTCTCGATAGGACCGGTGCTTGCATATGTGATTGCGCGTGAAAACGAGATCAAGGCAGTGCGTATAATTTTGTCGGGAAAGCTGAACGGCATTTCGGATGCGTCGATAAGGGAAAGGGTAAGGGAAATGTATGTATAGAATAGCGGTGATGGGTGACTATGACAGCATATACGGATTTGCCGCCCTCGGTTTTGAAACCGTGCCCGTAAAGACGAGCGATGAGGCGGAAGCAAAGCTGTCGGAATTAGCAAAGAACGGATGCGCGGTCGTGTATATCACGGAATCGTTTGCATCGAGAATAGAAGGCGAAATATCGAAATACAAAGGCAAAATGCTGCCTGCAATAATAAGAATCCCCGGCGTATCGGGGAATACGGGCTCCGGCATAGAGGGAGTCAAGAAATCGGTTGAACAGGCCGTCGGTGCAGATATCCTGTTCTCTAATGATCATTAAACGTCAGGAGGTACATTGTTACAGATGTTCAGTAAAGGTACTATAAAAAAAGTGGCAGGGCCGCTGGTCATTGCCTCCGGCATGCGCGACGCCAATATGTTCGACGTTGTGCATGTTAGCGACGAGCTGCTGACAGGCGAGATAATTGAGATGCACGGCGATGAGGCGTACATTCAGGTTTATGAGGTCACATCGGGTCTCGGACCGGGAATGCCGGTAGTCTCAATGGGCTACCCTATGTCGGTAGAGCTTGGACCGGGACTCATCAAAAGCATCTACGACGGCATACAGCGTCCGCTGAGTTCAATAATGAAGGTTGCGGGAAACAGCCTTGCGAGAGGAATCCATGTTGACTCGCTCGACAGAGAGAAGAAATGGGAATTTGTTCCGATTGCAGAGGTCGGAGAAGAGGTTGGTCCGGGAGATGTGCTCGGAACGGTTCAGGAAACGGAAATTGTTCTTCACAAGATAATGCTTCCGCCGGGTGTTTCAGGCAAGGTCAAGGAAATCAAAAGCGGCGAGTTCACTATTTTGGAAACGGTCGCGGTGGTCGAAACAAAGGACGGCGACAAAGAGATAACAATGATGCAGGAATGGCCTGTAAGACGCGGACGCCCTTATGCAAAGAAGCTGCAGCCAGACAAGCCGCTTATAACGGGTCAGCGTGTAATAGACACCTTCTTCCCTATATCAAAAGGCGGAACGGCGGCTGTTCCGGGTCCTTTCGGATCGGGCAAAACGGTAATACAGCATCAGCTTGCAAAGTGGGCGGAAGCCGACATCGTAATATATATAGGCTGCGGTGAACGCGGAAACGAGATGACGGACGTTCTGAACGAGTTCCCTGAACTCGAAGATCCTAAGACCGGGAAATCTTTGATGGAGAGGACGGTTTTGATCGCCAATACATCGGATATGCCTGTTGCCGCGCGTGAAGCTTCGATTTATACGGGAATTACGATTGCGGAATACTTCCGCGACATGGGATATTCGGTTGCGCTGATGGCGGACTCCACATCGAGGTGGGCGGAGGCTCTCCGTGAGATGTCGGGGCGTCTTGAGGAAATGCCGGGTGAAGAGGGCTATCCTGCATATCTCGGCTCAAGACTCGCACAGTTTTACGAGAGAGCGGGCTATGTCGTATCTCTCGGTAAGGAGGGCCGTGAAGGCGCACTTTCCGTTATCGGTGCGGTATCTCCTCAGGGCGGCGATATTTCGGAGCCTGTATCGCAGGCAACGCTTCGTATCGTAAAGGTTTTCTGGGGACTCGATTCAAATCTCGCATATCAGCGTCACTTCCCTGCAATCAACTGGCTTACGAGCTATTCGCTCTATCTCGACGATACTGCGGCATGGTTTGACAGAGAAGTTTCCGAAGGCTGGATGGAGGGCCGTCAGGATATGATGAGTCTGCTTCAGGACGAGTCAAAGCTTAACGAAATCGTACAGATGGTCGGTATGGATGCACTCTCGCCTATGGACAGGCTTAAGATGGAAGCGGCAAGATCCGTGCGTGAAGACTTCCTGAGCCAGAACAGCTTTGATGAAGTAGATACATATTCGTCGCTCGGAAAACAGTTTACGATGATGAAGCTCGTCATGAGCTTCTACGATAAATCAAAGCTCGCGCTCGCCAAAGGCGCATCGATCGATGCTCTCGTTGCGATGCCTATAAGAGAAGCGATAGGGCGTTTCAAATATACGCCTGAGGAAAAGGTTGCAGATGAGGCTGAACGCATAGGGCGTGAGCTTGATGTGCAGATTGCGGAAGCGCTTGCAAAGGAGGACTAAGCCATGCCTAAAGAATACAGGACAATACAGGAAATCGCAGGCCCTCTGATGATGGTGAGCGGAGTAGAAAATGTAACATACGACGAGCTTGGAGAAATAGAGCTTGCAAACGGAGAAAAGCGCCGCTGCAAGGTGCTTGAGATAGACGGAGATACGGCGGTAGTACAGCTTTTCGAAAATTCCGCAGGTATAAACTTAAGCAACAGCAAGGTCAGATTTCTGGGCAAAAGCCTTGAGCTCGGCGTTTCGGAAGACATGCTCGGCAGAATCTTTGACGGAATGGGAAGACCTATAGACGGGGAGCCTGAAATCCTTCCGGACGAGCGCAGGGATATAAACGGACAGCCTATGAACCCTGCGGCGAGAATTTATCCGGCGGAATTTATCCAGACGGGCATCTCCGCAATAGATGGGCTTAACACCCTTGTAAGAGGTCAGAAGCTCCCTATCTTTTCGGCTTCCGGACTTCCTCACGCACAGCTTGCGGCACAGATAGCAAAGCAGGCAAAGGTACGCGGCAAGGACGAAAAATTTGCGGTAGTATTTGCTGCAATGGGAATAACCTTTGAAGAATCCAACTTCTTCGTCCAGTCCTTTAAGGAAACGGGTGCGATAGACAGAACGGTAATGTTCATCAATCTTGCAAACGACCCTGCGGTAGAGCGTATATCGACTCCGAGAATGGCGCTTACGGCAGCGGAATACCTCGCATTTAACTGCGATATTCACGTGCTCGTAATTTTGACCGATATTACAAACTATGCGGACGCTCTTCGTGAAGTATCTGCAGCCCGTAAAGAGGTTGCGGCAAGAAGAGGCTATCCGGGCTATATGTATACCGACTTTGCTTCAATATATGAGAGAGCCGGTCGTCAGGTCGGGAAATCAGGTTCTATAACGATGATCCCTATTCTGTCAATGCCTGAGGATGACAAGACTCATCCGATTCCAGACCTTACGGGATACATTACGGAAGGTCAGATCATTCTTTCGCGTGACCTTTACAGAAAAGGGCTTAAGCCTCCGATCGACGTACTTCCGTCGCTTTCGCGTCTCAAGGATAAAGGAATCGGTGAAGGAAAGACGAGGGGCGATCATGCGAATACGATGAACCAGCTCTTTGCGGCGTATGCGAGAGGTAAGAACGCGAAAGAGCTGATGACGATTCTCGGCGAGGCTGCTCTTACGGAAATAGATCTTAAATATGCTCATTTTGCCGATGAATTTGAGGCCAAATATGTAAGTCAGGGCTATTCTACAGACCGTTCAATAGAAGAAACGCTTTCGATCGGATGGGAGCTTTTGAGGCTGCTGCCTCGCTCGGAGCTTAAGCGTATAAACGACAAGTGGCTTGACGAATACTATGAAGCAAAGTAAAAGGAGGTATGTATAATGGCATCGAGTCAGATAATACCTACCAGAATGGAGCTCACTCGCATCAAAGGGAAGCTTGCGGTTGCCATAAAGGGGCACAAGCTGCTTAAGGATAAGCGTGATGAGCTGATGCGCCAGTTCATGAATATGGTTAGAGAAAATATGGCGCTCCGAAAAAAAGTCGAAGCCGGCATCAAAGCTGCCAACGCTAATTTTGTTATAGCAAAGGCTGCGATGGACGAGCAGACAATCAAAACTGCACTGATGCTTCCTAAACAGGAGGTGCAGCTTGAGCTTGCGACAAAAAACATCATGAGCGTCAACATACCCGTATTCAAAATTAAGACAAAATCGGCAGACGAGGCGGACATATATTCTTACGGCTTTGCCTTCACATCCGGAGATCTCGATGCCGCCGTCAGCTCTCTTGACGAGATTACTGACGATATGGTGCGTCTTGCCGAAACCGAAAAAGCCTGCCAGCTCATGGCGGCTGAAATTGAAAAGACGCGCCGCCGTGTAAATGCTCTCGAGCACGTAATAATTCCGGATGCGCAGAAGAACATCAAATACATCTCGATGAAGCTCGAAGAAACGGCTCGTGACAACACGATCCGCCTCATAAAGGTTAAGGATATGGTGCTCGAAGAAGCCCACCACTTCAAAGACAAGGCTCGCGAAAAAGCAAAGGCTGATATGTAGACGGCTGAGGCTTATGCATTGAGCACGACATGCTCAGGATGGGCATTACCATATGCAAGTCGCCTGACATGGTAAGGAACCGTATCATATGCAGAGCTTTTTATGTATAATTCTTTTTTATGCATGATTTTCAGCAAAATATCTACGGAAGGCAAAAGCCAAACCTATTGAACAGCCGAAACAAAATCCAAAACCGCTGCAACCCTTAAGAAGTTAAGGCGCGGCGGTTTTTTGAATTTCAAATTATTGCAAAGGTCGCCTGCGGGCGGCTTTTGTTGTGTGCCTAGCAAGACGCGGCACAGTAGGGGTTGATTTGATTAATAAAAATCAAAAAAAAATTATAAATTTCCATTGACAAAATTTTTAGAAGTCTTAAAATTAAGATAAATTAACTAATAATTTAGAGGGAATCGAATGAAGCCATTCGATTTTTCTAAGCGATCAATGAAAGGAGACAAGAGAATGAAAAGGTTGTTGGCTGTACTTATCAGCATACTTATGCTGATAGGCGTTTTAGCGGGATGTGGAAATTCGGGAGACGCTCAAGGCGGCGGGGAATCCGGCGGGAAAGACCCGTATTCAGATATAAAATTTGCGGCAGACACGGAATATAACTATCTGTATTCGTCTGAGATAACTACGATGAACTACCTTGTAACATCGATTAGCCAGAACCATAAGTCGCTTGCGAATTTTGTTGATACGCTTGTTGAATTTGACAGCCAGGGAAAGATAGTTCCTTGTCTTGCAAAGAGCTGGGAGACCTCGGAAGACGGGCTTACATGGACCTTCAATCTTCGCGACGATGCTAAATGGTATGACTGTGAAGGGCAGGAGGTTGCACCTGTAACGGCAAAGGACTTCGTATATGCGGCACGCCTTATTGCAAACCCTGAATTTGCTGCCGAAACTCCGGATATGCTTGTTTCATATGTAAAAAACGGCGTTGAGCTTTTCAACAAGGCTATAACGGATTTCACAAAACTCGGCGTAGAGGCTAAGGACGACTATACTCTCGTTTATCATCTGCGTCAGCCGTGCGCATACTTCCTGACGCTTTTAGGATATAACTGCTACATGCCTGTATACGGTGAATTTTATGAATCACTTAAGGTGGAAAACCCTACGCCGGTAGTCAACGATGATGGTACGGAAGGTAAGCCTGTTACGAATGAATTCGGAACGGACAGGGACAAAATCCTCTACAACGGCGCATATATATGCAGCAGCTGGCTACCACAGGAAGAATATGTTTGGACAAAGAACGAAAAGTATTGGGATGCCGACAAGGTATTCATCACAAAGGCCGTAGGTAAATATAACGCGCAGGCTGATTCGATTGCACCTGAGATGTATGCTCGCGGCGAGATCGACGAATGTAATATTACGACGGCGATACTTGATGATTGGCTCAAGGGCGAAAATGCAAAATTCGTACACTCGACGATGCCTTCGGGCGGCGTACAGTACATGCTGCTTAACTTCAACCCTAACTTTGCAGACAAGGCTGCAAACGAAAACTACAAGAAAGCTGTAAATAACAAGAACTTCAGAAAAGCCGTTTACTTCGGACTGAATAAGGCGTATTCGGTATCGGCATATGACCCTACACATCCGGAAGAGCTTGCATGGAACAGAATGATGCCTGACGGATTTGCCATTACGGACGGAAAGGATTACAACTCGTTCAGCCAGAGAGCTGAAGAGCTTAAGAAAGATCCTTTTAACGAAGACGAAGCAAAGAAATATCGTGATAAGGCGATGGAAGAGCTTAAGGCTGCAGGGGCAACTCTTCCTATCGAGATCCCGATGTACTACAATCCTTCATCTCCGAACCAGGATCAGAGCTGCCAGCTTCTCGAAAAGCAACTTGAATCAGTTCTCGGACAGGAATTTATCAATATTACAGTATATGCAGGACCGGCTACGAACTATATTTCGGAAGTGCGCCGTCCGGGAATATGGGGACTTTATGAGCAGGGCTGGGGCCCTGACTACGCTGATCCGGCAACCTTCTTTGAGCCTTTCAGCTATAAGTGGACTTTCGGAAGTCAGGAATACATCCAGGGCGAAGAATATAAGACGGGATATATTTATACCAAGGAAGACTACGACAAAGGCATCATCGCAAATGAAGAGCTCGTAGGACAGCCTCAGTTCGTATTCAATTCTCTTGTCGAAAAAGCAAAGGAAGAAACTCAGGATATGGCAAAGCGTTACAGCCTCTTCGCAAAGGCTGAAGAATATGCGCTTGACGAAGTTCTCTTCATACCTTACAGGCTCAAGAATGACGGATATGTTGCATCGAACATGACGATCTTTGACAGAAGCTATTCGATGACGGGTATCACGATGTACAGACTGAAGGGTCGCCATATGCTCGAAAAATCATATAGCCAGGAAGAATTTGAAAAGGCTAAGGAGCAGTGGCTGAAGGA
>JAEXBK010000064.1 GCA_023394035.1 Bacillota bacterium | reverse complement strand
TCTCAGCGTTCTTCGGGTCGCGCAGAACATCATCAAACGGGTCCAAGGTCTTTACTCTGTTTCCGTCCTTATCGTAGAAATATGAAGCGACAACGGCGTATTGCTGACCGTCCGAAGCTATTACACTGATCGGAGTAAATACGTATTTACCTTTCTTATCGACGAGATAAACGCCTTCTACACCGTCCTTTTCCGTAACGGAATCAGCCTCTAAAATTATTCCCTTCGTCTGAGAGGAAATAAGCCTTATATTTTTTCGTCTGTATTCCCCCATATGCTCATAATATTTATCTGTCTCGAGAACGAGCTTAATTTGCTCTCCTGATGACGAAACCTCATTAACAGTCATCTCAAGGCAATCGTCAATAATGCTCTGACGCTTAACCGTATCTGAAGGATTTGACGGAGAAGCATCAAAATCAACGTAAACCGTATCTCCTACTTCATATCGTTTGACATTCGCCCTTGGGATGAATGCCACCATGTACCATTTGGTACCGTCTATTATCTTAAAAACAGGGTACTCAATATATATATTATCGGAAGGTAATGCAACAACATTATTTGCATCTACTTCCTCGAAGAAAGCCTGGTCTTTATCAAGAGCATTTTCCGGCGTCAGCTTATTCTCATATCCGTCGGCGTAGAATGATACTATTCCACCCTTCTCTATCCAGTTTCCCGAAACAATCGTCACATCTCCGTTAAGGCGTTCCTTAAGTGCTGTCTGTTTCTCGTCAGGCTCGACAGGAGCCGCTTCCGAAACAGATGCAGGTGAGCTGCCTATTCTTAGCAGATCGCCTTCCTTCGCAATGCGTTCAACTGTTCCGCTCAAAGCCGAAGCGTACACGCGCTCGCTGCGTATCACAAAACCCTCCGTATCGTCATACACGGAAAGTTCCCCGTATTCCGCGATATATGTCTCGTCAAAAATACCGGTCAAACGCGGAACGATATATATGATTATGTACAATATTACCACTGCCAGAAAAAACAGCGGGATTATTTTTTTCTTAAGCTTTCCCATAGTAATATTTTATATCATTTAATGATTTTTTCCAATACCTTAAGCTCATCTTTCGACAAATCCCCATGCGATTTCACATATTTTTCAAAAATATCCGGGCGACGCTCCTTCGTAAGCTCAAGCGATTTTTCAAAACGCCAAAGTGCAATCTTTTTGTGGTTTCCGGAAAGCAAAACTTCGGGAACCTCAAGCCCCTCAAAAACGCGAGGCTGCGTATACTGCGGATATTCGAGAAGCCCCGAATAAATAGATTCATCAAATGCAGATTCCTCGCCCGCAAGCACGCCGGGGAGCATCCTTGATACGACATCAACCAGCACCATCGCCGCAAGCTCACCGCCTGTAAGTACGTAATCACCTATCGAAACCTCTTCCATGTCCCTCGTATCTATAACTCGCTGATCGAGTCCTTCATAATGACCGCAGAACAAGGTAAGCTCCTGCTCTTCCGCAAGATCAAATGCGAGCTTTGCATCAAGCACCTTTCCTCGCGGTGAAAGATATATGTTGCGCGTTTTCTCTGCCGATACGCTTCTAAGCGCACCGAAAGCAGGCGCAGGAAGCATGACCATACCCTGACCGCCTCCGAAGGTGTAATCGTCGGCTTTGTTATGCTTGTCATCCGAAAATGCACGAATATCGACTATATTTATATCTATTATTCCCTTTTCACGCGCGCGTCCTATCATGCTCTCGGAAAGAGCTGTAAACATCGCCGGAAACAGCGTAAGAATATTTATCTTCATATCATACCTTCAATAAACGATATCGCTATTATTCCCTTTTCGATATCTATATTTTTTATAAACTCGGACACGGCGGGCACAAGCGCGTCTTTGCCGCTTTCTGCAATGCTTATCCTGTAAATATCCTGCGGTCCGCTCTGGAGAACCTCAGCAAGCGTTCCTACATTTTCGCCCGTATCAACATCAAAAACATCAAGCCCTATCATATCCTTGATATAATATTCGCCTTCCGGAAGCTCTCTCAAATCCGCTTCCTCTACATACGCCGCTCTTCCGCGCAGCTTTTCGGCAGATGACCTGTCATCTATCCCTTTCAGCTTAATCACGGCCGCATTGCCATGTTTTCTTACCTTTTCTATATCGAGCTCGCCATAGCCTGCTACGGATAGAGTCTTGTAATTCAAGAACTTCTCAGGATCGTCGCCGAAGCTGTACAGCTTCACTTCACCTTTTATGCCTACCGCAGTAACTATCTTGCCCACTTCGATTTTGCCGCTCATTTTTTCACCGTATAAATTCAAGGCACATGTGAAACGAGTGACGCTTCTTCATGTGCCATTAAAAGATCAATATTAACTATTCTGTCACTTCGTCCGCTTTTACTTCGGCCCCCTGCGCCTCTTCATCAGAAATGATTGCTACGCTTACATTTCTGTTGTCCCTGAGGGCTGCGGCCTTTACGACCGTTCGTAAAGCCTTGGCAATACGTCCTTTTTTTCCAATGACCTTGCCCATATCTTCAGCGGATACCTGCAGCGTTATCGCTTCGCCTTCCGTATTCTGCTCTCCGCTTACCAAAACCTTTTCGGGATGATCGACCAGTGACTTTGCGATATATTCTACAAGACCAGTCATACTACCACCGCTTCCTAAGCAATGATGCCGGACTTCTTAAGAAGAGCTCTTACTACTTCTGTAGGCTGTGCACCCTGAGCAATCCACTTCTGAGCCTTCTCTGAATCGATCTTTACGAGTGCAGGCTCCTTCATCGGGTCATAGATGCCGATCTCCTCGATGAATTTGCCGTTTCTTGCACTGCGCTGATCCGCAATTACCACTCTATAGAAAGGCTTCTTGTGTGCACCCATTCTCTTTAATCTGATCCTTACCATTTTTTCCTCCTTGTAAATGCCGCTTGTCGCAGCTAAAAATATTCTTTATTATCTCACCGGATCTACCGGGGTATAACCGTTAAAAAAGTCCTTTGAAGCGTTTGTTACGCTTGAGTGCGTCAGGGTTCGTAAACTGCTTCATCATCTTCTTCGCATCTTCGTATTTCTTAATGAGCTGATTGACTTTGTTTACAGTCTGACCTGCACCTGCCGCTATTCGCTTTCTGCGTCCCGAGTTCAGAATCGCAGGATCCTTCCTCTCGGCAATCGTCATAGAGCGTATTATCGCTTCCATCTGGCGGAATTCTTTCTCGCCTTTTTCTATATCCTCTTCGCTTACCTTGTTCTTTCCCATGCCCGGAAGCATTTCGAGTATCTTGCCGAGTCCGCCCATATTTCTGACCTGACCCATCTGTTCAAGAAAATCCTCAAGAGTAAACTGATTCTTTCTTATCTTCTGTTCAAGCCTTGCTGCCTGCTCCTCATCAAAGTTAGCTTCTGCACGCTCTATCAGCGAAAGCATGTCTCCCATTCCGAGGATTCTGCTTGCCATCCTGTCAGGATAGAAGGGTTCAAGTGCATCGAACTTCTCACCAACACCCATGAACTTGATAGGCTTACCCGTAACCTTCTTTGCAGAAAGTGCCGCACCGCCTCGTGAATCGCCGTCCATCTTCGTCATGATTATGCCGTCGATTCCAAGCTTCTCGTTGAAGCCCTCCGCGACATTGACGGCATCCTGACCTGTAAGTGCATCTACTATGAGAAGTATCTCGTGCGGTTTGACTGCCTTTTTGATGTCGGCCAGCTCATCCATCAGAGCTTCGTCTATTTGTAGACGTCCCGCCGTATCTATTACGAGAACGTTGAATCCGCGATCCTCCGCTTCCTTCTTCGCTGCAAGTGCTATTTTGCACGGGTCGTTTGAATCCCTCATCGTGAAAACCGGAGTATTTACCGACTTGCCTACGACCTCGAGCTGATCTATAGCTGCAGGTCTGTATACGTCGCATGCCGCAAGCATCGGCTTCTTGCCGTTCTGCTTAAGAAAGCTCGCAAGCTTGCCGCACGTAGTTGTCTTACCTGTTCCCTGAAGCCCAACCATCATTATCGTTGTGAAGCCCGAAGGTGAATAAGTAAGCTTGCTTCCGGCACCGCCCATCAGCTCTACAAGCTCCGCATTTACGATCTTGATAATCTGCTGCGAAGGGGTGAGGCTCTTCATGACCTCTGCGCCAAGGCATTTTTCTTTGACGGATGCGACAAATTCCTTGACTATCTTGAAGCTTACATCAGCCTCAAGAAGCGCAAGCTTAACCTCGCGCATAGCCTCTCCTATGTCCGATTCCTGAATAACGCCCTTGCCCTTGAGTTTATCAAAAGCGGCCTGAAGTTTGTCTGATAGACTCTCAAATGCCATTATCTTTGCCTTTCGATTAATCCTCCAGCTTACCTAAAAGCTCTTCCATGCCGTCAAGTATCTCCGTAATGCGTTCACCGCTTTCGCCGCGGTTTACTGCGCTTCTTATGTCGCTCATACGAGATAAAAGCATCTCACTTAGCTTCGTCCGCCGTTCAAATGAGTTTAGAAGTCCAAGCTTCTCCTCATATCCCAAAAGCGTATTCTCCGTCGATCTTATCGAATCATATACCGCCGAGCGTGAAATACCGAATTCATCGGCAATTTCGGCAAGCGAGAGATTATCCTCGTTGTAGAGCTCCATCGTCTTGCGCTTCTTGTCTGTAAGAAGACCGCCGTATATGTCAAAGAGCACGCTCGTCTTTGCTATCTTATCCATGCGCTACACCTCTGTAAAGGTTAAATACTTGACACTCGAATAAATTACCACAAAAAAAGAGCCGTGTCAAGCATTTTTACTTGACACGACCATAATCTTTATTTGTGTACCGGAGCTATGTACTGAAGCTCCGCACCTTCGCCCTCCTGTATCATCTCAAGAAGGCTTTCGATTTCGTTTTTGCGGCTCAAATCGCTCGCTTCCATTCCTGTAAGTGCCTGTAAAAGCGTCTGCTCAGGAGTATAGTATATAGGCTCAAAGCTAATATCATCTAAGCCGTACTGCGATGCCATGTCATTTATCGCATCGTCTATCGTACCTATTTCGTCAACGAGACCGTTTTCTTTTGCCTGAGATGCGGCATATACTCTTCCGTCACCGAGAGCTCTCGCTTTTGTCTCATCAAAGCCTCTGCCTGCGCAAACCGCTTTGATGAATCTGTCATAGGAATCATCTACGAGGCTCTGCATTATCTGCTTCTGCTCTTCCGACATCGGCTTGTAGTTTGCGGCGATGTCTTTGTTCGGACCTGAGGTTATGCTGTAAGCCTTGACTCCGTATTTTTCGAATAATCCTGAGAAGTCGTACAGCGTGCCGAGGATTACTCCTATCGAACCCGTCCAGCATTCAGGATGAGCATATATCTTTTCTCCTGCCATCGAAACGTAATATCCTCCCGATGTTGCCTGCGAATCCATATATACGTAGATAGGATTTCCCGTGATTTCTTTATATTTGTTAAGTGCAGTGTACACGTCATATGTGGCAAAAGCACTTCCGCCCGGCGTGTTTACGCTGAGCAGGATTCCCTTGTTATGCTCATCGTCCGTCATTTGACTTATTCTGTCAAGTATCCATCCCTGATTGTATCCGTCTCCGCTGTCTCCCTCGGAAATCGTGCCTTCTAAGTACAGCATTCCGACATAATCATGGGAATATACATATGCGCTGGAATCGTTTTGACCGTTCTTGCCTGTGATCTTATTTATCTGGCTTGTACATCCGTATCCCGCAATCATAACAACGATAGCTATTATGAGAAAAATTGCAAGCCCCTTGATCCAACCGTGCTTTTTCTTTTGTATTACGATCTCAGAACCGCCGCCTCCGCTGTTGCCGCCGCTACCGCCACCATAGCCGTATTTGTATACCACATCGCTGCCTTTAGGGCTCCGGGTGTTGTTCATACCCTGCCCTGCCCCTGTCGTATTGCCGTTTGGCTGTGAAAATGAATTTCCCATGTTCGGTTCGCGGTTTTGCTGATAACCCTGTGTGCCGGCATATGGCTGCTGTCCTATCTGACGCTGCATCTGCTGCGGATTCTGCTGAAATCCGCTTCCCTGATTCTTATGCTGCGCACCGCTGTTACCGTACTGATTTGTAAACTGATCCGCAAACCTCTGCACGCGCTGCTTATCCTGATAAAAAAAGTCGGAATCGGCAATGCGGCTCTGCTGCCCTTGCGGCTGGTTATTATTATCGCCTTTATCAAATTGATTCATTAATATTTCCTCCGAAAGTTTGCTATTGCTATCTGCTATTTTAACATACCGGTATGCAGAACTTCAAGTCCGCATATATTTCCATATAAAAGCCGGAGCGGATGCCCCGGCGTAATGTTTTTGAGGTGCTCAATCACACGGTTTCTGTTTTCGGTTTTATTTCCAGCTATATGTTATAAGTCCGAATACATAAATTATAATTATAGCGGCAGGTACGACGAATGTGAATATCGGTTTCATCCAGTCCTGTACCTTCGGACCTTTTCCCGCATTTGCCTCAGCCTTCAGGTTTTCCCATCCCCAGCCGTAGCGTTTGCTGCAGCAAAAGAGTGCAAAAATCAATGATCCAAGCGGCAGGAGATTCGTGCTGACTATGAAATCCCAAAGGTCAAGCCATGTACTGCCTTCTGCGAAAGGCTGAAATCCCGACCATACGCTGAAGCCGAGTGCCGTTGTAAGCGAAAGGGCAAATATCCCTATTCCGCATATGATCGAGCCTTTGACGCGGCTCCATCCCGTCATTTCGCGTATGCAGGCAAGTATATTTTCGAAGACCGCAAGCTCTGTCGAAAGTGCCGCAAATACCATGAACAGGAAGAATATCGCTCCCCACCAGCGTCCGCCCGCCATGTTGTTAAACACCGTAGCCATTGTATCGAACAAAAGGCTCGGACCTGCCCCTACTTCGAGGTTGAAGGAGAAGCACGCCGGGAAGATTATGAGTCCCGCAGTTATTGCAACAAAGGTATCGAGTACGATAACATTAGCCGACTCGCCAAGAAGCGTCCGGTCTTTTCCGATGTAGCTTCCGAATATCGCCATTGAGCCGATTCCGAGGCTGAGTGTGAAGAATGCCTGATTCATGGCTCCGACGACAACGCTCCATGTTATTTTGGAGAAATCCGGAACGAGGTAAAAGGCAAGTCCCTTAGCTGCACCCGGAAGCATAAAGCTGTTTACGGCGAGCACTATCATGAGAAGAAGCAGGAGAAGCATCATGTATTTCGTTACTCTTTCGAGTCCGCCCTGCAGCTTGAAGCAAAGTATTCCGTATCCAAGCACTACAGCTACCGCAAGGTATACCACATTTATTGAGGGATTTCCTATCATTTTGGCGAAGCCGATATCGCCGTTATTTCCCGATATGAATTTTACAAAATAATACAGCATCCAGCCGGTAACAACCGTATAGAAGGACATAAGCGCTACGTTTCCGAAAAGCGCAAAATATCCGTGCAGATGCCATTTCTGACCCGGTCGTTCAAGCTTTTGGTACATCCCCACAGGGCTTGCCTGCGATGCCCTTCCGAGAGCAAATTCCATTATCATTACAGGAATACCGAGTACAGCAAGGCAGATAAGATAGATAAGAACAAAGCTACCGCCACCGTATCTGCCGCACATCCAAGGAAACTTCCATACATTGCCGCAGCCTATTGCACATCCCGCAGACAGCAGGATGAATCCGAGACGGGAGCCGAGTTTCTCACGTTCCATTAGTACATCACCTCGCATAATTTGTATAAATCGGTTCTGAAATAGAAAATAATATAAGCGATTATAGCAAAACCGCGAGTGCGCGTCAATATTTTGCACAAATTATTTTAATTTTTTTAGTTAAAATAAACAAAATTCTTTAGGCTCCGCTCATATAGAAAATGCTTGTACGCAATAAGGCGCATGCTGTGATACAATGTATTATGATATTTCACTTTCGTATATAAAGGAGTGCACCATGCCGCTTTCAGATCTTAAGATACTTGATTTTTCAATCCTTCTTCCCGGACCTTACGCAACCCGTATGCTGTCTGATATGGGAGCTTCCGTTCTCAGAGTAGTTGCACCGGGACGCAGCGACCTGGTCTTAGAGTCACCGCCGTTTCTAAAAAGCGGAAATATAAACGCTAACGGAGCGTGGTTAAACAGAGATAAAGATATTATAGAACTCGATCTAAAGGATCCTGCATCGGTAAAAAAAGTAAAAGAGCTTATCGCATGCGAAGGCTTTGATATAATCCTCGAGCAGTTCAGGCCGGGCGTAATGGCAAAATTCGGGCTTTCATACGAAGAGCTTGCTCTCGAGTTCCCTGAACTCATATACTGCTCACTCACAGGCTACGGTCAGACAGGTCCTTACCGCGACCGAGCCGGGCATGACATAAACTATCTCGCTCTGAGCGGACTGATCTCCCATTCATGCCGCCGCGGCGAAGCGCCTTCGCTTTACGGCATGCAGATTGCAGACCTTGCCGGCGGTGCACTGCACAGTATTATCGGCATTCTTGCTGCAGTTCATCAAAGAGAAAAAACTGGCAAAGGTGAGTATATTGATATTGCCATGCTTGACGGCATGATTCCTCTTAACTCTCTTGACGGCGCAGGCTTCCTTGTTTCAGGCAGAGAACCCGGAAAGGAAAACGGACTTCTCGACGGAGGCTCCGCATATGATTTCTATATGACAAAGGACGGCGGATGCATGAGCGTCGGCTCGCTCGAACCGAAGTTCTGGGAACGCCTTTGCATGGTAATAGGTAAGGAAGCTTGGATTGAAGCAGGCGTTGCCGCACCTGATATACAGGAAAAGAAGAAGGAACTGCGTGAAATCTTTCTTTCAAAGACACGCAGCGAATGGGAAGAACTCTTTGCCGGTGCCGACGCTTGTGTTGAGCCTGTCAAAACACTAAAAGAAGCTCTCCTCTATGATCCGCAGATCAAAGCAAGAGAGCTTGTAATTAAAGCCGATATAGACGGCGAAAAAGTCCTGCAGTTCGGCAAGGCAATAAGGTTTGGGAAGTAAAATAAAAAATGCCCATAAAAATGGACATTCTTATCTGGTCGGGATGACAGGATTCGAACCTGCGGCCTTTGCGTCCCGAACGCAACGCTCTACCAAGCTGAGCCACATCCCGATATTTTGAAAAGACAGGCAGATACCTGTCTTTTCCTTTTGGTGCGGTCTAAGGGAGTCGAACCCCCATGAGTTGCCTCACACGGACCTGAACCGTGCGCGTCTGCCAATTCCGCCAAGACCGCATGCGAAATAACATTACCTATACTATTATACATAAAGAAAAGAAATATTCAAGAAGGAAAGTTGTTTTATTTAATCATAAACATGTACTTTCTTAAAAATTTATTTTGAGAAAATACGGCAACTATCAAAACACTTATCGCTATTGAAGCGACTTCAAAAATAGCCAAGATAAGATACTCTGACATCTCTCCGAAATCTATATAATATCTCATAAATTCCATTATAATAATGTGAATAAAGAAAACTGAAAAAGAAATTCTCGATATATAAACTACCGGCTTTCGTAAATATCTAAGACGATCTCCATATCTCCTAATAAGTTCAAACACGAAAGTACTTGTGAGCAGTGTTAATATATGATAGTAACTTATATCGTAATAGTACTCTGTTTTTGCGTACCAAATAATATAAAAGCACGACATCAAAAAATTAGCAAACGCTAAAATGGCAATTGGGGTTGAAGGGATTGATTTCAGCATTCCCTTGCTTATAAAATAACCTACTAAAACATAAGGCACGTATATTGAAAAAACATTTTCACTCATTATTGAAGAGAAAAAATCCATTTCATATCCTAACATGTACATTATTTCCAATATATTAGGTATCAGCATCCCACTTACAATCACAACCGCTAACGGAACTAATATTATCTTTTTGCCCAGCTTATTCAGTCCTACTGCAATGAGAGGCAGAATAGTATATACGCTTAGTATCATCGGAATATACCACATATTCCCATACGTATATTTCATATCAAATAGCATTGTTTTAAAAAAATTACCTATAAGTAATCCGCGGGCTTCGGGTATGTCGTATCCCGGAATTTTGGATATGACAATTATCAAATACATTATCGCCATCCAAATTTCGGATGTAATAAGAATTCGCAAAAGATTATTCTTGTAATAATACTTTATATCCTCAGTCGTTTCAAATTTTTTCGACAAAATCAGTGCCCCTGTAATCATCAAAAAGAGAGACACACCTAAACGGCTGAAAAAATAAAGAATAATGGATATGAATAAAGAAAAATCCACATCCTTCAATACAACTTCAGCTAACCTTTTATTTAAATCGAAAGCTCTAAAAAACGCATGATTTAATGATATCGAAATTAGCGCAATAAACCTTGCAACATCCATCCATATAATTCTGTTTTTTGAAATGTTATCCATTATAAAAGACCTGATTCCGTTAAGATATCCTCTATTAGTTTTTGGTTAAAAGTTCTCTGTTATTCATAATTCCAAATGCTGCCCAAAACAAAAATGAAACGGCATTAATCTTCAAAAAAACGCTGTTCATAAACATGGCTTGCACACATCCGGAACCCACAATTGCCATACATACTATATAATATATCGGTAGTTGGTCTCCCTCTAAAACCTTTTTTATCACTTTAATGATAGAGATAATCAAGAATAACAGAAAACACACTAAGCCTAAGTATCCACTTCCGATAAGAACAAAAATATAATTATTATGAGATTCATATACTAAATCCGTTTTTTGCGATTTATTATTTATATCAGAAAAGTATTTTACCAGATAGCTGTCGGGATGCTTTTCGGCAATATAGTCATTATAATTTGATAATGACAGTCCGAACAATCCATACTCATTATATAAGCTAACATAGCTCTTCCAAATTTCAAACCTGTTATTGCTTGAAAACTTACTTTCTTCGAGCTCTTCACGGCTCAGAATATCATCATGAGGCACATATCCTCCAGCTAAATGCGGAAGCTGTGACAATCCGATTTTTGAGACCCCAACTCCGACAAAAACAATTAATGACACCAGCAACGACACCACAATTCTTTTCAGATAGCCCTTCCTGCCCGCCTTTATTTCCTTATTCCTATGAAGAAAGAAAGGTATAAAGAAACTGCAGATCATTATAGAAACCATGACACTTCTTGATCCGCTAAGAATTATGTGTGAAAGCAATATAATGGTCGAAAGTATCAGCAAGACTCTTTCATATTTTATTTTTGAATTCATCAAATAATAAAGTGAAATAAGTATTAGAAACCAACTTATATATACCGCATAATCCAAACCGGTAAATAATCCGAAAAGCCTACTCTGCAAAAATCCCTGTCTTGTCATTTCGGGATTATTACTGTTGGGATCCGCAATATATTTGTATCCGATTTGGAAAATGAATTGAAAAACAGAAATAGAGCATGCTGTTGTCCAAATAAGCAATGCTATACTATACCACCATCCCAAAATACGCTTAATCACGTCTCTGCTCAGTATCGTTGAAAATGAGTATACAAGTGTCATTTCAATCGTTAACAGCGCCAAATCAAAAATATTATCTTTCAGACCGTATTCCCGCATTTTCAGGGCCGATATACCTAAAATTGCACAAAGTATGACAAGCAGATACCATAATCTGCTCTTAAAAATACATCGTGTAATAAATATGTCACATAGAATGAGAAGTCCGCCTGTTAATCCCAAATATGTTTGAAAACTATATAGGAAACTTTTTGAAATAAATGTGATTATTGGGGCAATCATATAAAGGATGTAGCAGATCAATAATACAGCTATATATATTGCAATAGCCCGCGAAAGAAGTTCGTTACCCCTTCCTTCAAGTTTCTTTCTTTTTGCCATATCAGATGCATGAACGGTATTTACCACAAGGCACCAACCTTTCCGATTAATTTTTTGACCTTTAATTTCTTAAACAGCACTATTCTTAAATATTCTGTTAAAGATGCGGCAATATATATTATGCCGACTGCAATAACAATTTTCATTATCAGGATAAACAAAGAGTCATGTGCCCATTTCTCTGACATACCTCCAATAATATTTATGAAAACCATTTGGTTTACGTGTATCAAGTATACTCCTAATGTGGTAGTCGAAAACCATGTCACTGTTTTTTTAGCGTGGTCTCCGGTAATAGCAATTTTTGAAAATAGTAGAACCAATGATATTGCAGCAAAAATCATTGTTGGGGATGTATAGTTTAACAGATAACCCGACCACTTCATAGTATGTTGCAATTTCACTACCCACATAATAGCAATCATCAATAAATATATTAACAGTAAAGATTTTCGGCTGTATTTTTCTGCTATATTAAATTTCCTTATAAGCCCACCTGTAACATATAGTATACATAACCATAACATGCTATATCCTTCTCTGAATATAAAAGGATCTTCATTAAATACTGTAGGAAGAATGGAGCACAATGTAATAAACATTGTGAAAACCCTTATCGCATCCTTCTTGCTTATATTATCAATGATAATGTTAAGTACCGGCATTAAAATATATAATCCGAAATATGCTGTCATATACCAATATTGTGCATGCATAATCGGTGTAAATGCAATGCGCCAATCTGACTTTGTTACCTCTGTAATATTAAAAACATCAAAAATCGCCGTTATGGATATCGTATAGAATGCTATCTGAAGCCAAAGGCCAAATGGCTTATCTATTCGTATTATTTTTTTTGTATCCGGCTTATACAGATATCCGCTTATCATTCCATAACAGTTGACTGCACAATATGATGATATTTCTAGTAGCCAGACAAAGGAATAATTTAATGTTCCCGGTATTGAATTGGATAATATCCCTCCTTGCCCTAGCACATGCAACAATACGATCATTATCATCGAAACGATTTTTATTAGGTCAATGCCGTAATTACGATTAGTTTGCACCTTGCTTGATCTCCATAATGTCATTATTTGCATAATAAGCGTCTATTATGTCTGTTATTGCAAGATCCACCTGCGGTTCTATATATGCATTTTCAAAATCACCTGAAATCGTTTTTATAAACGCCGCAATTTCATATCTTATGCCTTCACCGTTGAGCTGGTAAAAATATCTTTTATTCTCAGACTGGTTCTCGTATCTTATCTCAAAGTAGTCTGTCTTCCACCAAGGTGCAGGAACATAGATATACCCTTTTGTTCCTGAAATTATGAGCTCACCTTCGGATTTCACACCTACGCCCACCTTTGCACTTGCTACTGCATTCGGATAGGAAAATGATATGCGTGTAAATGCATCAAATTTATTATCTCTGTCAAGATACATCGTATCAATCATACGCTTTGAATAATCGGTTCCAAGTATCTGAAATACCGGGAGAAGTGCAGTAGGTCCCCATGAACATATGCTGTTCCAGCTGCTCTTTTCCTTTACCGCATCAACGTCCTTTTCAATCAAGCTCGTACATGTAGCATCTACCGACACGACTTCGCCTATCCTGCCGCTCTTTACTATTACAAGCAGCCTATTATACGCTGTGGCGTAAGCGGTCTTGATCGCGTCCATCAGTATAAGTTTGTTTGTGCTTGCCAAGTTAAGCAGTTCCTTATATTCCTCGGATGAAAGTGCAATCGGAGATTCACATAAAACATGTTTACCCGCAGTAAGCGCCGCCTTAACATCTGAATAGTGCTGTTTAGGATCAGTGACTATATACACCGCATCACACGCCTCAAGAAGTTCAGCATAGCTGTTAAATACATGAATATTTTCGTCCTCAAGCTCCGGAATTGGATTGCCCATATTATATACGCCAACAACCTCTGAGCCGTTAACCAAAAGACTTTCTTTATAATACTTACTCAGTATTTTATTCGCATTACCACCGACAAAACCAAGTCTTACTTTTCTTTCCTTCTCACGCAGTTCTGAGCTTGATATTCCTTTTGTTCTGTCAAGATATACCACTTGGCAGTATTCATTAAGATAATCAAAATATCCTTCCCAGTCCGATCCTACGGTGAAGATATCTACCCCAAGTCTTCTTATATCATCTATTTTCTGACCTTCATATTCTTCAACGATTATCTCGTCAGCTATTCCTGTCGCCCTTACCGCCTCTATTCTTTCCATTAGCGACTGCTGAACGTTTATCTTACCTCTAACACGATCAAAGCTGTCGGATGTAACTCCGACAATAAGGTAATCGCCTAAATTTTTTGCTCTTTCAAGCAGCCTTATATGACCATGATGAAGAAGATCATATGTACCATATGTTATTACTTTTTTCATGCTTTTCTCCTAATAGAAAATCAGATTATATTCCGTTTTTCCATATCCTTTAGTGCTGCAATAAGCTTATCATTGTCGCTCGCCGTAAGCTCACCTATATGTCCGACCCTGAAGACAGTTTCCGCAAGCTCCCCACCGTTAGGGCATATCCAAATCCCATATTCGTCTTTCAAAATTCGAAATATATCGCTTGCTGAAGCATTAAGTGGATGCAGTGCGGTAACCGCATTAGGTAATGACTTTGATACTATTTCAAAAGGCAGCGACGATATTTTTGATCGGAAATCTGCTGCTTGAGCTGAAATTCTTGCTATTTCACTGCTTACCCCACCATGAGCTTCGATTTCTTTTAATCGTTCATGTATCTGCAGAAGTGTTCCAACGGCAGGCGTGAACGGAGTCTGTCCACGTTCTCCGTTCTTAAGAGCACCCTTAAGATCAAAATAGAGACTCTTAACATTGTTTGCATTTACTCTTTCTACAGCTTTTCCCGAAAGAACTATAAGTGATATTCCCGGAGGGCACGCAAGAGCTTTCTGCGAGCCTGTTATCAAAACATCTACTCCCAGTTCTTTCATATTCAGCGGATCGCACAAAAATGAGCTTATTGAATCCACTACTAAAAATATTCCGTTTCTTCGACAAAACTCGCTTATAAGTTTTATGTCATAAAGCACTCCGCATGATGTCTCATCGATATTTACAAGAAATCCTGTATATCCCTTGCCGTCATAAAGGCTTAAATCCTCGGCGCTTACACCCACCCATGGAGTTGGGATAATTTCATCAAATGGAATATCGTGTATTTTGCATATATCTGCAAATCTCTGCCCAAATCCGCCGCCATTTACAACAAGAACTTTATCTTCAGGCGTAAACACATTCATTACAGTTGCTTCCATCGAAGCTGTTCCTGAGCCTGTTATAAAGACAACTCGTGACTCTTCATCAGCTTGAGCAAACTCTTTGATTAATTTTTCGTTTTCCAGCATTATCGCGGAAAACTCCGGAGTTCTGAAATACGGCACCTGATGTGAGCCTATTTCTCTTACTCTATCGCTTGACTGAACAGGTCCTACTGTAAAATTTATCATTATTTTTACCTCCATATAAAGTGAAATTTTCTTTATTTGAATTTGCCAATCATGCCTGAGATTGTGTTCTTAAAGTGCTTAAATTCTTTTGTCTTGAATGTTGTAATAAGCCATATAAAAACAAATGTAACCACCGTGAGTATTAGTCTCAGTATCAAATTTATTATACTATACTCCTTAAACAATGTGTTAGATAAACTATATGACACTACACAGCCTATAAACGCTATCGCAGAAAATATCGCCATTTTCTTGTAATAATGTACTGCACCCATTTGAAACTGATATTTAAAAAGCGCCCATGTTTCCCAAGGAAAATACACCGCAAAAAACACGATAATTGTAGGTATTAGTACTCCTGCAACATTATGTGTGTAATAAACAAGCAATATGCTTCCTACAAGGTTTAAGATCATTCCTACATATGGCTTAAGCCAATCCTTCGTCCAAAGTCCTGCTGCATCTCTGTATGTCAAAAGCATTATTCTGAACATCCAGGCATAAAAGTACATAACTATAAGGATCATCAATTTGCTGTCCAAAAGATATTCTGCACCTATCCAAAAATATATAAATGGCTGGTAAAGTGACAACATGCATGCTGCGGATCCGCCTACCAGTGCTACCCATGCATAGTTCATCATAAGAAATGTTCTGTAGTTATTCTCTTTGGAATCAGTTATCAGCTTATTGCCTATACCTGCTATACTCCCGTTCGTAACAACTTCTATCAAGCCATTTACCGCTGTTAAAATATAGTAGTAATTGCTATATAATGAAAGCATATTAATTCCGATAAATGCTGAAATTATAACGCTGTCAATGCTTACAAGCACTGTACTTCCAACTTTGTGTCCAAAAAGAGTGATTACTCTCCTATGCACAGCTTTTTTTGTAGCATCGTCAATATCTCCTCTGCATGTTATCTCCGGATACTGTCTCCTTGAGGTTATGTACATCGCTATATTATTAGGTATAACCATAAGCGGTAAAATAATAATATAGATGTAATAATTAGAAAATGCAATAAGTGCGACTGCCTGCAATGTATACTGAACGACATATCTTACGGTATCTATCTTATGAATACTATCATTCCTCTGATAAGCAGAAAATACTGCCGACGTATACGAAAACATTATATATCCGAGTGCTGTTTCGAGAAGGTAAATCGCAAACAAAATATAAAGATTCACGTCAGAAGGATACGATCCCTTTATCAATTTCGGGATAAACGGCATTATACAAACGCCCATCAAAAGAATTGCACCACCGACATATTTGTATACGCGTCTGAAATATCTCAGCAGTGCACAGAATGAATCCATATCATCATCCACCACTGCTTTATACATCATATATACAAGCGAAGAACTAAAGCCAAGATTTGCAAGGTTAAGCACAGTTAATATTGAGGTGAATAGTGAACTTAATCCATTATATTCGCTTCCCAGTTGCTTTATAATTATCGTTTTAATGATGAATGGGCCAATTAAAGTTACCATGCGGTAAACAATACCCCACATTGCATTTCTGAATGTATTTCTTGTTCTGCTTAATTTCATTTCTTATTTCTTCGCTTCGTACCGATCGTCTTAATTTTTCTCAAAAGTGCTTTTGTCGGGGAATTTTTTCATGAGTAAATCGTTTATCTTTGCTTCTTCCGATTTCACATCAAAATCGCCCGGGTCATCGTTTATGCAAACTATTCTCTTGTTGTTTATTATTTTCTCGAGCTTCGCAGCATCGGTTTTGCCTATCGTTATATAATCTGAATTCGGCTTTGCCGGAGTAAAATTACCGGAAAGAAGCTGCCAATACCTGAAAATATATTGATTAACGTCTTCCTTGCTTCTGAATTTATTCCTACATACGGCTTTCAGAATTTCAGGAATATCATTCCAAACATCAGAGAATGTCTGCTTACAAAATGATGTTGCGGAGTGAAAGTTTCTGAATCCCGTAAAGCATCCAAATGGAGCCAAATACATATTGTTTATAAGCAGCTTACCGTATTTAGGACTGAACCATTTGGAAAAATGCGCCTTAAACACCTCATTTTTAGGGAAGCGCATATTAACAATTGCCATCATATTAAGCATTATATACGGCATAAAGTTTTCCAGATCGTTATTCTTTATAACGCCTAAAATTGCAGCATCACACGGAATACCGTTTTTGAAGAAATCGCTTTTCTCCGTTTCTCCCATGAGATACACATCATCATTAAAGTATATGAAATGCTCAGCCAGATCAGGTATTCTGTGAAGATTCATTTCAATTACATGTGAGCTGAATGTCGGAAGATATTCTTCAGGTATAAAGTCCTTGTGATTTACGATATTCAGTTTAGGATTTGAAATATCAAGCCATTCGGGAAGATGCCCCCATGTCAGAAAATGTATTTTTCTGATCCATGCAGCATTTTTTTCTATGGCACGAAACCAAAATCTGAATGTATCCCATGTACGGTATCTTGACGGGTTATCATCCGAATTTTTGTCTGCGCTATACAGATTATGTATTTTTCTCCATTCGGGGTCCGAACCGTCTACCCACGGAACCACAATATCCACTTCATAATCCATAAACTCTGTACCCTCTACCGATAAACATCTTTTCCGTTTGCGATATCCTTTTCAAGATCGACACTAAATCCAACAGAATAGTGCTTTTCTCTATCCTTTTCGTCCGGGATTTTCATATAGTCCCCGTACTGATTTTTCAGGTAAGCATCTGTATCATTCGGGACATATATATTAAAATCTTCAAATGCCGCTTTTTTAGGCGGGTAATAAACATCTTTAGGCATTATATGTCCAAAATAATGCCCCATATCTGTCGGAACCGCCCATAGCTCCGACGGCTTATCCCACTGCACATAATTGTCGAAGCTGTTTCCCCACTTCTCGTATGAACGAAATGAGGAAAGAAATCCTATTGCACAACGAATATTATAATTTATTCTGCCTGCAAGACTTTGATAAAAAAACTTTTTCTTATTTTTGTCTCTATACCTGTAAAACAGCGCTGATACTGCCACATATTGAAGCGCCATCGCCGAATATCCCTTTAGAAATCTAATGACAGGATTCATAGGCACTGCTTCTATCGGGAATATATCGATATGTATTCCGCTTGGGAAAGGCGTATTATATGAATTAAAGCTGGCCTTTAGGGTATTCTTCTTGTAAACCGCAGAAATCATGCTCTCCAGATAATATTTTGAGTTTGGTGATGTCATTTCATATTTATCGCCGAGCTCACTTTCAAAGATTTCAACGAATTTTTTTAAATCTTTGTGCGGCATTAAAAGATCCACATCATCATCCCATGGAATAAAGCCCTTATGCCTTATAGCACCTAATGCGGTTCCTCCTGCTGCCATGTAACATATATTATTTTTTTCACATACTTCGTGTACATCCTTTATAATTTCGAGGAAGCACTCCTGAAGCTGCTTCAATTCTTCCGATGTGAGTTCATGAACCACCTCTACCGGAGGAATACTCTGCATCGCCTTTCTCGTGGAAAAAGCATTTTTAAGGTTAAATCCCATTCTCTGTACCTACTTTTCGCAATAATGTATGCCTTTATATTTTGTGTAGCTGTTATTCATGTCATAAAACTTGATATTATGGCGCAAAATCCTTTCCTTTTCAGACGGAGGTGTCATATAATCTCCGTATGAAACTCTTAGCCATGTATCAAAATCGTATGGAAGCGGCATCATGTATCCCTCAAAATCCATATACTTCGGATTTTCAAACCATTCCTTCGGAAACTGTTGTTTCATAATTGTCGGGCCTTCTATAAATGATGCTACTTTGCCCGAACTGTTCTTCCCGAGCTTTATCATCATATTTTCGCAATGCTTCCAGATTTTATATCTGTTCTTAGGTGATTTGACAAGCGACAGTGCTATCTTTGTCATGTGATATATAAGTCTGCTCTTGTGCTCAGGCAGGCGCTGAAAATTATAACATGCAAAAATCATGGCATACGGGAACTGAAGAATCCGCAAAAAAGATGATTTCGCAACATCATCAAGTGGGATTACATCAATCATCAGACCGTGATTTATGTCAAGATCAGCCGTATGATGGTTTATAAATGTCGTGCTGTTGTCCTTTATTTCCGTAGCCGCATGATGAATATTGATCATATTATCAGATCTTACACAGCTAAAACGTTCTATATCTGCTTTCTCAGGCCATATTTTGATCAGTTTTTCGTAGTCTTCCCTAAGCATGAATACGTCAAGATCATCGTCCCAAGGAATAATTCCGCCATTTCTTACTGCTCCGAGGCATGTACCGCCTGCCAACACAAATTTGAGTTCGTTTTCGTCGCAAAATTTCTTGAAGTAAAGCAATATTTCAAGCAGTTTTTCTTGAATTTCCTTTATGCCATATCTATTATCTGAATCCATTGCTACCCCTTTGTAACGCTGGTTAGCGTTTTAATCATCAATTTGAAATCCTCTATCAGCGAAAATGTTCTCAAATATGATACATTGATCTCCATTTTCTGAGGAAGTATCTTTTCAATATATGCTTTATCGGTGTCCTTCTCTCCCTTAAGCAGCTTCGCTTCGTCCTTGAACATTATGCTCGCTTTTGATGTTACCCCGGCAGGAAGAAGCAGCGTGGCTTTCATCTCATCTGTATAGGCGCTGACATATTTTACTGCCTCGGGTCTTGTGCCGACAAAGGTCATAGTTCCTGCAAAAATATTGAAAAGCTGCGGAATCTCGTCTATCCTTGAATCTCTTATCTTTGAACCGATCTTTGTTATACGCGGATCGCTGTCTACAGTAACATGCGTGCCGATTTTGTCGGCTTCCTGCACCATCGTCCTGAACTTACAGACCCTGAAGTGTCTTCCATACTGCGTGACACGCTCCTGCCTGTACAGTGCGGGGCCCTTTGAGTCGAGCTTGATAAGGATTGCAA
>JAEXBK010000057.1 GCA_023394035.1 Bacillota bacterium | reverse complement strand
GCCCATAGGCTCTGCAGGTCCAACGACTTCGTACAGGATGGATGCCTACAGCCCGTCCCTGATTGCGAACGGCGAAACAGGAATGATCGGCAAAGGCAAACGAGGTCCTGAAGTTATAGCTGCCATGAAAACGCACGGAGCAGTCTATTTCGGAGCCATCGGCGGAGCCGGCGCACTCCTCTCAAAATGCATCAAAAAAGCCGAAGTCATAGCTTACGAGGATCTCGGAGCCGAAGCTATAAGACGCCTCGAGGTCGAAGACTTCCCGGTTGTAGTTGTTATAGATTCGGAAGGCAATAACCTCTACGAAACAGGCAGAGAAGAATACCTGAAAACTAAGTAAACGGTAAAGGAGGCTCACACATGTCCTCACTCTACAACATAGACGCAAGCCGCGATATTCCTATATATCGCCAGCTTGTTGACGTAATACGCACAAACATCAAAAGCGGCAGGATGGCTCCCGGAACACAGCTTCCTACGGTACGGGAGCTTGCAGATGAGCTCGGCATTGCACGAGGCACTATAAAGCGTTCCTACGACGAGCTTGAACACCTCGGCATAATCGAAAAAATCAGGGGACGCGGCACATTTGTATGCTACAAGCCTACCGATTCCGACAGCCGCAAGGAGCGTGCAATGGCATCTATAGATGCGATGTTTGATGAGCTCGATAAGATGGATTTTTCCATGGCTGAGATAAATATCTTTCTCGACCTTAAGCTGCGCGAGCGTGCTTCGAACCAGGAGCTAATCAAAGCCGGCGTAATCGAATGTAATCCCGAAACGCTGTCTCAGCTCTCAGAGCAGCTCCACGCCATATCAGGTATAGATATTTACACTTATCTTCTGGATGACATAAAGGAATATCCGTACAAGCTCAGCGAAGATATGGATGTCATTATTACAACTGCCACACATGCAGCAGAGCTTGCCTCACTCATATCTCAGCGTGAAAAAATAGCAAAGATAGCGCTCCAGCTTACGCCTTACTGCGCCGCCTCGATAATCAAGCTCGAAGCCGGATCAAAGGCGGGTATTCTTTGCAGCAGCTCACGCTTCGGACAGATGATATATGATGTCATGCGCACATATGCAGATGAAGTACATACCGAAGAGCCTGTGCTTCTCGAAAAAGGCTTTGACTGTTCAAGCTACCTGAAAGGAAAGGATGTAGTCCTCCTGCCTGAAGGCTTCCGTAAATTCTGCAGCAACGATACAATCGAGGCACTTCGCAGCTTCGAAAGCTCAGGACATCGCCTCATCATGTGCGGCTATCGCATAGACGAAGGCTCATTCATGTACCTCGAAGACAAAATCGAAAGAATGCGCGACAGGAAAAAAATAAAACGCTGAAAAAAACAGCAGCACCAAAAGTCTCTTTGCGGCAGTACGCAAAGGGGCTTTTTTTGATATTAACAGGACGCTTTTCTATTGACATTTGATATAGTTCATTGTAGTATTATGTTATATAACAATATGGGTGAAAGAGGACTTTTTTGATGGATCGTGCCCTTTCACCGAACCCCAGACAAGGAGCTAAGAATGAAAAGCAACAGAGAAAAAAAGATCCTGGTAATCGGAGTAATCGGAGCCGACGTACACGCTGTCGGAATCAAGATCCTCCACCATGCGTTCACCGAAGCCGGTTTTGATGTAGTCGATCTCGGCGTCATGGTATCCCAGGAGGAATTCATCAGCGCCGCTATAGAATCGGATGCCGATGCAATCCTCATTTCATCGCTTTACGGCCAGGGCGAGCTTGACTGCCGCGGAATGCGCGAGAAATGCGATGAAGCAGGTCTTTTAGGTATTCCTCTCTTGGTAGGAGGCAACATAGTAATAGGAAAACAGAAATTTGAAGACGTAGAGCAGAGGTTCAGAGAAATGGGCTTTGATGCCGCATTCCCGCCGGGAACAGCACCTGAAACCACCATCGAAACACTGCACAGGATATTCGGAGATCTTCCTGAAGAAGCTGCCGCTTCCGGGGATAACGGAGCAGCTGAATGAAAACGGTTCTTCTGATAGATTTCGGAAGCACCTACACCAAGCTCACAGCCGTTGATATCGATTCCGAAAGGATACTGGGCACGGCAGCATCATATACAACAGTTCAGACGGATATCAATGACGGCCTGGAAAAAGGGCTCGAACAACTGAAAAATCAGATAGGCGACTTAACATATGACGAGACTTATGCATGCTCATCCGCAGCC
Organism: Bacillota bacterium; assembly: GCA_023394035.1. GTDB lineage: Bacteria > Bacillota > Clostridia > Peptostreptococcales > Anaerovoracaceae > Eubacterium_B. Next base: position 3,001 of record JAEXBK010000057.1, on the reverse strand, counting down.
GGCGGACTCAGGATGATAACGAGCGGTCTCGTTCCGGAGCTCACCTCCGAAGCCGCAAAGCTCGCAAGCCTCGGCGCGGGAGCAAAGATCATCAAGGTTTATTCGTTTGAGCTTACAGAGGATGATATTGCCGATATCAGCGTCGCAAATCCGGATATATTCCTCTTAGTCGGCGGAACCGACGGCGGCAACACCGACTGCATACTGCACAATGCAAGAATGCTGTCAAAGCTCGCACCGTCCTTTCCTATTGTCATCGCAGGCAACCGCTCGGCTGCCTCGGAATGCAAAAGGATTCTCGAAGGTCACGAGGTTCTCGTCTGTGAGAATGTAATGCCGAAGTTCGGTCTTCTCAAGATAGAACAGACGCAGAAGACTATAAGAGATATATTCCTAAGGCGCATAGTTCAGGCAAAAGGTCTCACTCAGGCGTCTTCCCTACTTTCGGATATAATGATGCCGACTCCGTCGGCAGTCATGAAGGCTATGGAGCTGCTCGCCGGAGGGTGCCGCAAAGCCGAAGCATCCCCTGACGGAAAGCATCTTTACGAGGAAGGCATAGGGGATCTCATAACCGTAGATGTAGGCGGTGCAACGACAGATGTATATTCAATGTCCGCAGGCAAGCCTACACGCATGAACACGGTATATAAGGGGCTTCCCGAGCCTTATGCCAAACGTACCGTAGAAGGCGACATCGGAATGAGATACAGCATACACGGAATAGCAGATGCCGCAGGTCTTGACAGAATTGCCGAGCTTTCAGGGCTTCGCCCGGACAGAGCAGCAGAGCTGATAGATCATCTTTCAAACCACACGGATATAGTGCCGGGTGATGACGAAGAACTCGAGGCTCTCGATTTCGCCCTCGCTTCCATGGCGATAGAAACTGCCGTTATGCGCCATGCCGGAACTATCGAAGAAACATATACGATGATGGGACAGACCTTTGTTCAGGCAGGGAAAGACCTGACGGGAGTCAAACAGGTCATCGTGACAGGCGGAAGCCTGATACACACAAAGCGGACTGCCGAGATTGCAAAGCACGCTCTCTTCAGCCCGATGCAGCCGATGTCTTTAAGACCTCTTGAGGCTGACATAAGAATAGACAAAAAATATATTTTAGCAGCTATGGGACTGCTTTCGACACGTTATCCAGAAACTGCGCTTAGAATAATGAAAAAGGAGCTCGAAACACATGGACGTACAGAATAAAAGGTTATCTGACGCCGAATTTGACAAACTTCGCAAAGAAGTACTGACACAATGGCCTACAGGAAAGGATGTAGACTTAGAGGATGGCGTTGCCTATCATAAGGCAATGTCCAAGGATCGTATTTTCTCTCAGAAGCTCATCGATGCAAAGAAAGCCGGAACAACGCTTATACAGCCGCGCGCAGGCGTTCCTGTAATCGACGAGCATATAAAGCTGCTCCAGTTCCTTCAGGACGAGGGCGAGGCCGATCTTCTCCCTTCCACCATCGACAGCTATACGCGTCAAAACCGTTACGAAGAAGCCGAAAACGGAATAGCTGAGTCAATCAGACTCGGACGAGCTTTGATGAACGGCTTCCCGGCAGTAAACCACGGTGTTGCAGGATGCCGTAAGGTTATCGAAAGCGTTCATACTCCCGTTCAGGTGCGCCACGGCACTCCGGATGCGCGTCTTTTGACGGAAATAACATATGCAGGCGGCTTTACAAGCTACGAGGGCGGCGGTATATCGTACAACCTTCCTTATTGTAAGGATGTTCCTATGGAGCGTACAATCGTCGATTGGCAGTATGTTGACCGTTTAACAGGACTTTACGAAGAAATGGGTGTTTCTATCAACCGTGAGCCTTACGGTCCTCTTACTGGCACTCTGGTGCCTCCGTGCATCTCACATGCGGTTGCTGTAATAGAAGCTCTCCTTGCCGCTGAACAGGGCGTAAAGAATATCACCGTCGGCTACGGTCAGTGCGGTAACCTCGTTCAGGATATCGCAGCCATCAGAACTCTCGAAGAGCTTACAGACGAGTATCTCCAAAAATACGGATACAGCGATGTAGTTGTAACTACGGTGCTTCATCAGTGGATGGGCGGCTTCCCTGCCGACGAAGCAAAGGCATTCGGCGTTATTTCTTCAGGCAGCCTTACGGCAGCGCTTTCCAAGGCAACAAAGGTAATCGTAAAGAGCCCTCACGAAGCCGTAGGTATCCCTACTATGGAAGCAAACGCTCAGGGTATGCGCTGCACAAAGCAGGTCGTAAACATGCTCAGCGATCAGAACTTCAGCGATTCAAGACTCGAAGAAGAAAAAGAGATCATCCGCCGCGAAACACGTGCAATAATAGACAAATGCTTTGAGCTCGGTCATGGCGATATAGCCGTAGGTGCTTGCCGCGGAGTCGAAGCCGGTGCTCTCGATGTGCCGTTTGCTCCTTGCCGCGCAAACGCAGGGCTCATGCTCCCTTGCAGAGACAATAACGGTGCTGTCAGAATACTTAACACGGGTAACCTTCCGTTCTCGCAGGAGCTCAAGGATTTCCACAAGGAAATGATTGGGGAGCGCGCAAAGGCAGAGGGTCGTGACGCTTCCTTCCAGATGGTAATAGATGATGTATACGCAATCGGAAAAGGCAGACTTGTCGGTCGTCCAAAAAGATAAGACGGGTATCGTCGGCGCCAAAAAACAATAGGTGTTCGCCGCCGATTTGCGAAAGCAAGGCAAGCTTGCCGCATTTCACATATTAATGGAGGTTTTACAATGAAAATAGTTGATGTAGTTTGTTCATCAGGTCGTACAGGCTTTTACTTTGACGATCAGCGTGCAATAAAGCAAGGTGCAGGTCACGACGGCGTATTTTATGTAGGCGAAGCCGTAACAGAAGGCTTCACTTCAGTTCGTCAGGCAGGAGAATCCATCTCCGTAATGCTCGTCCTCGAAGACGGTCAGATTTCTTACGGCGACTGCGCCGCAGTTCAATACTCCGGAGCAGGTGGTCGTGATCCCCTCTTC
>JAEXBK010000023.1 GCA_023394035.1 Bacillota bacterium | reverse complement strand
GATAAGCACGGTTGTATATTTCGGGTCTGTTTGGCTTACACATGCTCTCGGATTCAGACTCGAGACAAACTTAAAAAAAGAGGGTATTCGTCATATAATGAATGCTTCGTTCAGCTTCTTTGACAAGAACGAATCGGGACGTATAAGAAAGATGCTGGATGATAATACGGTTCTCACACACATGAGCGTGGCGCATCTGATTCCGGATCTTTCATCAGCCGTTTTTACACCTATATTCTGTGCTGTGCTTGCATTTTATGTGGATTGGCATCTCGGTGTACTGTTCGTGGCGACTTTTTTGCTCGGTGGACTGTTCATAACCAAGATGATGGGCGAAAAAAGCTTTATGGAGCAGTACATGAAATCTGCGGAAAAGATGAATGCCGGTGCTGTAGAATATGTACGAGGCATACCGGTTCTTAAGATATTCAGGACGGATATAAAAGCACTCAAGGACTTCTACAAATCAGTAACTGAATATTCAAAGCTCGCGCTTGAGTATAGCATGAGCTGCAGAAACTGGTATGTGCTGTTTCAGGTGTTCTTTAACGGGATATTCCTCATCGTGATGTTCATGTACTATATCATTGATTCAGATCCGAAAGTATTTCTTACAAAATTTATGTTCTATGCGGTATTCAACGGAGTTATATTCATCTCGTTTATGAAGATAATGTACGTTGGAATGTATGTTTTCCAAGCAAACAGCTGTATCGAAAAGATAGAAGGTCTTTTTGATGAAATGAAGGCTGAAAAAATGGATTACGGCGTAATACGGGAAATCGCAGGAAACGACATAGAATTCAAGGATGTAACATTCGGCTATAACGACAACAAGGTCGTAGAAAACTTATCGTTTACGCTTGAAGCAGGAAAGCAATATGCGCTCGTCGGTGCGTCAGGCTCAGGCAAATCAACTATAGCAAAGCTGATATCGGGATTCTATAGACTGAGCGGCGGAAAGATAATGATAGGATCTCATGCGCTTGAGGAATACACGGAAGAGGCGATAGCGGCAAATATAGCAAACGTATTTCAGGATGCAAAGCTGTTCAAAAAGAGCATATACGAAAATGTGCTTACAGGCAATCCTGATGCAAGCCGTGAACAAGTAATGGAAGCACTTCATCTTGCTCAGTGCGACGATATAATTGCGAAATTCGCTGACAGAGAAAACACCGTTATCGGCTCAAAAGGCGTTCACCTTTCGGGCGGTGAGGTACAGAGAATAACAATTGCACGCGCAATATTGAAGAATGCCGGGATTATCATTCTCGACGAGGCATCTGCCGCAGCCGATCCTGAAAACGAATATGAGCTCCAAAGGGCACTTTCAAACCTGATGAAGAATAAGACGGTAATAATGATAGCTCACAGACTGAGTTCAATCAAAAACGTCGATGAGATTCTTGTAATCGAAGAAGGAAAGATAATCGAAAGAGGCAGTCACAGCGATTTAATGGAACAAAATTCACAATATCGCAAGCTGCAGAATGAGTTTATGTGTGCAAATGAATGGAGGGTAAGATAATGAGAGGTCTCATAAAAGAAAAATTCGGACTTACCGATACGGGAGCAAAAGCCGTTGAGCTTGCAAGCATAATTTCGTTCTTTGTAAATATGGGATATATGGCTTTTATGATGATTGCTATGTATTTCGGAAAAAATATGCTTGACGGAGCATCAAAGCCTGCGCTCCACTATCTTATGATTGTCGGAATCGTTACGGTTTTTGTATTCCTTATCGTAGATCTCGAATATGTAAAGACATTTAACTCTACATATAAAGAGGCGGCGGATCTTAGACTTGAGCTTGCCGACCGCCTGAAGAAGCTGCCGCTTTCGTACTTTTCAAGGCACGATCTTTCGGATCTTGCACAGACGATAATGCAGGATGTACTCGATATTGAGCATGCCATGAGCCATGCGATGCCGAGGTGCATAGGGTACGGAGGTTTTCTTATAGCTGTGATTGTGCTGCTTTTGATCTCGAATTTGAAGCTCGGTATGGCAACGGCTCTTCCGCTTATAATCGGATTTTTGATGATGTATATGTCAAAGGGAATGCAGAAAAGGTGGACGGGCAAATATTTCTGGAAGACGCGCGAAAACAGTGAAACGTTTCAGGAAACGATTGAGCTTCAGCGAGAGATAAAGAGCTACGGACTCGCAGATGAGAAGTATGAGAATGTCTCAAAGGCACTCGACAGACTTGAAAAGCTAAGAATGAGAAGCGAGATAACTCAGGCTACACCGATGATTTTGTCACTGACCTTCCTGAAGATAACCTTAGGCGTTATAGCGGTCGTTTCGGCGGGACTCATGAAGGCAAATCAGATTGAACTTATCTTTGTAATCGGATATATACTTGCTTCGGTAAGACTTGTAGACGCAGTAGGCGCTCTCGAAGAATCCTTTGCCGAGCTTCTATATCTCGATGCGAGAGTGAAGAGGCTGAACGAAATCAGAGGTATTGAGCTCCAGAGCGGTAGAGCTGCGGAGCTTGAGCATTTTGACATAACGCTTGAGCATGTCAGCTTCGGCTATCTCGATAATGTAAATGTCGTAAACGATGTGAGCTTTACAGCAAAGCAGAATGAAGTCACGGCTATAGTAGGACCGTCAGGCTGCGGCAAATCGACGATACTTCGCCTAATATCAAGGCTGTTTGATTATGACGCAGGCAAGATATTGATAGATGAGAACGAGATAAATGATATTTCAACTGATGCACTCTTTGATAAGATTTCTTTCGTATTTCAGGATGTAGTTTTGTTTAACGCATCGGTTATGGACAACATTCGTATAGGCAGAAAAGATGCTTCAGATGAAGAAGTAAGAGAGGCGGCGAGGCTTGCAAACTGCGAAGAAATCATAAATAAGCTGCCGGACGGATACGATACTATGATAGGCGAGAACGGAAGCAACCTTTCGGGAGGAGAGCGGCAGAGAATATCGATAGCAAGAGCGTTTCTGAAGAATGCTCCGATACTTCTTCTTGACGAAATAAGTGCAAGCCTCGATGTAGAAAACGAGAGGAGGATCCAGGAATCTCTCAATCTCCTGATTCGCAATAAGACGGTTATAATCGTTTCACACAGGCTTAAGTCGATTGAAAAAGCAGATAAGATAATCGTCATGAATGCAGGCAAGATAGATGCTTTAGGCACACACGACGAGCTACTTAAAAATTCGGAGCTGTATAGACGCCTTATAGAAAAATCGGATATGACAGAAAGCTTCGTGTATTGATTGCTTGCAAACCTTTCCGTGCGGTGCTATACTCTAATGTAAGTTAGTCGTAGCTATAACAGCTTAGAAAATCAGAACCGAAATTACGTTATGACTGATGTTTTTTCGGTTCTTTTATTTGCACAGAAGGAGGAGAGGAATGAAAAACCATAAAGCATTTGCATGGCTGACCGTTATCTTTTTTGTTTTAACTATGATCACAGGATATGAGAAGAAATAGGAGGAAATTATGAATTGGGATAAACTTGGATTGTTCGTCGGCGGCGTACTTTTCGGAACTGCAGGGCTTACGGCTCTTGGCAGCAAGGATGCAAAAAAAGTTTACGTTCACACTACTGCAGGAGTTCTCCGTGCTAAAGAAGTAGTTATGACAAAGGTCACCGAGCTCAGAGAAGAAGCAGGGGATATACTTGCAGAGGCAAAGGATATCAACGAAAAACGCGAGGCAGAGGAAGAAGCCGCTAAGGTAGAATAATGAAATGCATAATACTCCATGAGTCCTCGCAGAGAATCAGAGTGCGGATGAGATGCTCGGGCAAGATGACACTCAGACAGGCGGATATGCTCGAATACTACATCAAAGGCATTGCGGGAGTTACGGATGTAAGTGTATATGACAGAACGGCAGATGCGGTAATACATTATTATTCAGGCGAGGATAACAGAGAGGAAATTATCAAGGCACTTTCTGCTTTTTCCTTCGATACATGCTCGATTGAGCTTCCGGAGGATACCGGACGAGCACTTAACAGGATGTATGAGGATAAGCTTGCCATTTCAGTTGTAAAGCGAATATGTAATAAGCTGTTCCTGCCACTGCCTATTCAGATGATGCTTACAGTTTACCGCTCAGGGAAATTTATCAGAGAAGCCTTAAGAAGCCTGAGGAAAGGGCAGCTTAATGTGTCGGTGCTTGATGCAACCGCCATAACTGTCTCGATCCTGAGAGGTGATTTCGCCACGGCATCTTCAGTAATATACCTGCTTGATGTAGGAGAAATTCTCGAAGAATGGACTCACAAAAAATCCGTGGGAGATCTTGCAAGAACCATGTCTCTTAATATAGAGCGCGTATGGCTTAAGGAGAACGGCACGGAAAGGCTTGTCTCTGTAAAAGAAATTGAAGCCGGATTCAATATAGTCGTAAGAACCGGAAATACCATACCGCTTGACGGAAAGGTTATTTCAGGAGAAGCGTCTGTAAATCAGGCTTCAATGACGGGCGAATCTCTTCCTGTGCCAAAGAGCGAAGGCAGCTATGTATATGCAGGGACCGCGATAGAAGAGGGCGAAATTGTAATATGTGTCGATAAACCGCAGGGAAGCGGGCGTTACGACAGGATAGTTGAAATGATAGAGGAATCCGAGCGTCTTAAGTCAAATGTCGAGGACAGAGCGTTTCATCTTGCGGACAGACTGGTGCCTTATACTCTGCTCGGTACAATAGCAGCATATCTGCTTACCGGAAATATAACGAAGGCATTGTCGGTTTTGATGGTAGACTTTTCGTGTGCCATAAAGCTTTCGATGCCGCTTACCGTGCTTTCAGCAATGAGAGAATCAGGCAACTACGGAATATCAGTTAAGGGCGGCAAATTCCTTGAGCTTATAAGCGAGGCCGATACAGTTGTCTTTGATAAGACGGGAACCCTGACACATGCGGAGCCTAAGGTAAAAAAAATAATCGCCTTCGACGGTAACGACGAAGATGAAATGCTCAGAACGGCGGCATGCCTCGAGGAGCATTATCCTCATTCGATGGCAAATGCGGTTGTGGCAGCAGCAAAGGAAAAGGGTCTTGAGCATGAAGAGGCGCACTCGAAGGTCGAATATGTTGTAGCTCACGGTATTTCAAGCTCCATAGACGGCGAAAAGGTCATCATCGGAAGCCATCATTTCGTATTTGATGACGAAAAGTGCGTAATTCCTGAAAGGGAGAAGGAAAAGTTCGATAATCTTCCGAAGGAATATACACATTTGTACATGGGAATATCGGGGCGTCTCGCTGCCGTGATATGTATTTCCGATCCCCTAAGAGAAGAAGCCGCTGCGGTTATAAAGACACTTAAGCTGCTCGGAATCAAAAAGACAATAATGATGACGGGAGACAGTGAACGTACAGCAAAGGCCATAGCGGAAGAAATCGGCATAGATGAGTATTACTCGGAGGTTCTGCCTGAGGATAAGGCGAGCTATATA
>JAEXBK010000018.1 GCA_023394035.1 Bacillota bacterium | reverse complement strand
AGGAAAATCCAAAAGTTTAGATTTTCCCACAATGCTTATCTTTTGGTCTTTGGTTCGGAATAGTGTAGTGCTGGCGGTCTATCTCTTGTTTTCGGTTGCTTGCTTCCTTACCGTACATGAGCATTATCTGAAGGATTATCGTTATGAGGAGAAGCACGCAAGCTGCGCCGGAAAACCATTTGGTATAGTCAGGATGACTTGCCTTCGCGTCTTGCTTAACTGCTTCGGGATTTTCGTCACCGGATAATCTTAGCAGCTCTTTTGTGGCGGGATCATAAATGAAATACTCACCCTTACCGTCTGCATCACCGTAGAGGCGATCCAATCCGGAAGCTATCTTGATGTAGTTCTTATCTTTTATTTTGACTATTTCCACAGGAGTAAATTTGCCGTTTTTTTCATCGAAGAGAAACCAAGCCGTTGTAGGCGTTCCCTTGAGCTGAAGCTCGGCGAGCATATACTTGCCGTCAGCACTTTTTGCAATATTTATTTCCTTGTCATTGTATTTGGCCTTTGCAAGATCAAAACCTTTAGGCAGAGCCGAAAGATCAGGCTTTTCTACAGGCAGATATTCGACATCGTCGATTTTGATTGCGCTTCCGTCATCAGGCTTTTTATCACGGATTATCGTTATGGTGTAAGCGGATTGTGTGCCGTTTTCCGCGACTACCGTAATTGTTCTGTTTGTACTGTATTCCGTAAGCTCCGACTCACCTGAAACGCTCACTCTTGCCTTGTCGTCGGTAGGAGTTGCCGAAATCACGCATGATGTTTCGTCTTTGCCAACATAGATAGTATAGGCATAAACCTCCGGGGAAAAGGCAGGTGTGAGTTCACCGACGGAAGGTGTTATTGAGGAAAGCGTAGATACCGTTGATTTACCGGAGTCATCATTTTCGCTGTCTGATGATCCGGAGGAACCGGATGATCCCGATGATCCGCTTTGATTTGAACTGCCTCCGGGCGATGGCGTAGGCGTGTAATTGAGACCTTCTATGGAGGCCGAGGTTGAACCTGCTGCGTCTGGTAAAGAATTACCGTTACCATCTGCCACATGACGTGTAAATGCAGTTATGTATGAAGTTCCTACGCCAACAACTTTGAAAGAAAATGTTATGTACAGATTCCCGGAACCTTGAAATGCTCCATAACTGACTTCACCTCCGCCGCCGAAAACTTCTGTCATTCCGCTGCCCGATGCTCCTGTATATTCAAGCACGGAAGGATCGTACGAAAGTGCTCCCTGAACTCCTTGGTATGAGCCGCTGAAGGAAAGGGTAACACTAACGCTGCTTCCTACATATGCACTTGAATCGCTGACCGAAAGATATCCCGAATCTGCGAATGAAGATGACGGGATAAGAATCAGTATCAAAACAGCTGTAAGAACGATCAGATTTTGTATTTTATTTTTTGTCATTAAATTTCTCCAAACATGCTAAAGCTAAAATTCGATAAGTTTTTTCTTTACAGAATGATTAAGTACTATGACAGCATCTATGATATTAACATCACCGTCAAGGTTGACATCTGCCCCCTTGAGGGCGGCGCCTGAAAGCATAGACTTTTTGACCGAGTGGTTAAGTATTTTTACAGCATCTATGATATTTACCTCACCGTCACCGTTTGCATCGCCTTTCAAGATTATAGGCATTGATTTTATTACGGTGCCTTGACTGTCAATCGTCTTGCAGATCATGCCGGTTGAAACTATGCCCGATGTGACTTCACTTCCCGAAGATGTGTAGACTTTTACGCTGCCGGTGCCTTTGTTAAAGGCTGACAGGAAAGCACTTACGGAAGTTCCGGGATGTAAGCCTGTTAGATTGTCTCCGAGTATGTATTTCGACGAAGACGGATAAACCTCTGTCGTAGGCTGAACCGGAGCGGACTGCCTTGAAATATTTACTGTATAGCTGACAGCTTCTCCGCCTGACGATTTGCATGTTACTGTGAACTTATTGGAACCTACGCTAAGGCTCTTTGAGCCTGCTCCGGTAATTGTTGCATCGGAAGCAAGCGGTGTTGCTTTAATCGTAACGGATGAAGTTGAATAAGGTACTACGGCCTCATAGTAGGTCTTGTACGGATCGAAGGTAGGTGTAAGCGTACCTGTGCTCAGGCTCATCGACTTGAGATATTTGATGTTGTTGCCGCTTCCGGGAAGAGGACACGCATATGACGGCATGTCTTTAAAAACAGGAAGTGCAAAGGTAAGTGCTAACTTAGGCTTTGAAAGATATGCGGAAGATATCGAACCGCCTTCGCTGTTTGCCATCCATATTGAGGTTGCATATTGCACAGTTCCGACGGAATCAAGTCCGTTAAGAACATTAAACCGCTGGAAGTACAATGTGTACTGATTGTCCTGTACGTAATTTTTTGCGAACCACTGCGTGCCACCGAGTATGGATTTTGATCGTGTATCCCAGTCCCTGTCTTTTGCGTAAATAAGACCGTTTTCAACTGCTGACTTGCCTCCTGCCGCATATGCTCCGATATTGTAGAAATTATAGTATCTGACGCCGGCAATCAAGCCGTTGATACACCCGCCGCTGCCGTCAAAGCCCTGTTCGTGTATTATCATCGAAGCTATAGTAAGAGGGCTTACTCCGTATGTTCTTCCGGCATCCATTATGAGGGCATTGTAAGAACTGTAATTATCGACAGGTGAACTTCCCGAAAGGAAGGACGAACCTATAACAGATGAAAGAGTACTACTCGTTTGAGTGGACTCATCATATGCGTTTGAAAGGAACTGGAAGATATATTTCTGGTCGAGAGAATTTCTCGGATCGGCGAAGTGTTCTACTATTTGCTTAGAAGCTGCGACCCAGCCGCCGCTATCGAATATACGGTGCTTACCTGTTGTAGGGTCTATGGCACGCGGATCTGAAGATTTCCATGAATCAGGGCTTGTCATCTGAACAAGGCTTGTGCTTACGGGATTGATTTCGCGGTAAATAAAATCATCCCATGATATCCCTGTATGTATAGCCTTGAATTTCCAGTTGGGATAATTTGCATGAAGCTTTCGGAGCTCAACCTTGTATGTGTCAGGAAATCCTTGGGCGGTAAGATACGCTTCAAAATCCTTGTCGTCTACAATAGGCGGATCCGGCGTATTATCTGAGACTTTAAGGTAAGTCTTGGAAACATATCCGACAACGCCTGAGGCTGTTCTGATCTTGTACCATGTCGTTTCGCCTTCTATCGATTCGCCCGTAACCGTATCAAGCACCGTAACCTTGTCACCCTCTTTGATGGCGTCAAGCACAGGAACACTGCCAGTTCCCGGAGACTTACGCACGCGCAGTGCATCAGAGCCGAGGTTATATGCGGTTCCTATAGTTTCGGCATATACCGGAATAAGGCTCGCGGCAAATAGGGATATTATTATAGCAAAAATACAGATCAAGGGCAGGAATCTGCTTTTTGATTGAGCTGAAAAACAGTTTCTTTGCATTAAATCATCCTTCCTTTCATTAGGATATAGATATACATAATTTTACCATCAAAAGCCGACAAAATCAACACTTTCGTGCAATTATCAAAGATTTTAGGTGCGGAAACTCTATTGTGAAATGTGCATTGTCAATAATAGCTTGATAATAGTACTCTGTCGTTGTAAAATAAGCATAGCTATATATGCAAATATGGCGGTTTTGTTTTGAAAAAATATCGGATTACACACTTGATATTGTGAATCCATATGTAAAGCACGAGGGAAGTAATAAATGAATTCCGGTAAAAAAAGAATAGTTTTGTTAATATTTATTGATGCGGCAATCGCTGTTATAGGCTCGTTGTTTGCACTTGCACTCAGATTTGACATCAACAATCTGCCGCAGCCATATCTCGGATACGCGCTTCATTCATACCCGCTCTATATTTTCGTTACCGTAGCGGTAATGTTCATTTACAAGCTTTATAACAGGGTATGGACTTACGCATCCGTCAAGGAGATAATAGACATCCTGAAAGCGGCATTTACAATAGAAGCTATAGTGCTCCTGTATCATGTATTCAGACAAATGCCTATGCCGAGGAGCTATTATCCTATACATCTTTTCCTAATTTCCATCCTGCTGATAGCATCGAGATTTTTCAAGATGTTTGAGCTTAGCGTTAGAGGATTATACTCAAGAAACTCGATAACAAAGACAATACTCATAGTAGGAGCCGGCTCTGCGGCAGCCATACTGATAAAAGAAGTAAATAAGCCGGGCTCACACGCAAAAATCGTGTGTGCTGTAGATGACAACGAAAACAAGAAGAACAAGACTCTTCTCGGAGTTCCTATAATAGGTGGTAGGAGCGAAATTAAGAAGGGAATCAAAAAATATAACGTAAATGAGATTATAATTGCGATGCCTTCCGCTTCGCACGAAAACATAAAGGATATCATATCAGAGTGCCAGGAGACGGGGTTGCCGATCAGGATACTTCCTTCTGTAACGAAGAGCCTTTCATCATCTATCGTAAAGGAACTCAGACCTGTAAGCTATGAGGATCTTTTGGGTCGTGATCCGGTGTCTGTAGATGAGGGCGGCATAGGCGATTTCATCAAAGGCAGAACAGTAATGGTAACGGGCGGAGGCGGATCCATAGGCTCGGAGCTTTGCAGGCAAATAATAGGATTTAATCCGAAGAAGCTCATAATATTTGACATATACGAGAACAACGCATATTCTATCCAGATGGAGCTCGAAAGGCATTTCCCGTATGCGGATATTTCAACGCTTATCGGATCGGTAAGAGACATAGATCGACTCGAATCCATATTTAATAAATATAGACCGAATGTCGTTTACCATGCGGCAGCACATAAGCATGTTCCTTTGATGGAAAAGTCACCTAACGAGGCTATAAAGAATAACTGCCTCGGAACGCTTAATGTTGCCAAGCTGGCAGACAAATATAAGGCGGATAATTTCACCTTGATTTCTACGGACAAGGCGGTAAGACCTACTAATGTAATGGGTGCCTCAAAACGCATATGCGAGATGATAGTTCAGGTATATGCGAGAAGATCCGAGCATACGAGATATTCCGCCGTAAGATTCGGTAACGTTTTAGGCAGCAACGGCTCGGTAATACCTCTTTTCCTTAAGCAGATCGAGGAAGGAGGTCCTGTGACGGTGACCCATAAGGATATAAGACGCTTCTTCATGACTATTCCTGAAGCGGTATCGCTTGTCCTGCAGGCGAGTCTATACGCCAAGGGCGGTGAAATATTCGTGCTCAACATGGGCAAGCCTGTCAAGATATATGAGCTTGCCGAAAACCTTATCAAGATGAAGGGCTTCAGACCTAACGAGGATGTAGACATAGAAATAGTCGGACTTCGCCCGGGTGAGAAGCTATACGAAGAGGTTTTGATGGACGAGGAAGGTCTCGACAAGACGGAAAACAACATGATATTTATCGGAAAGCCGATAGAAATAGACGATGACAGGTTCATTGAGCAGCTTGACGACCTTATCAAAGAAGCCGAAAAGAACGGTAGAAAGATCAAGGAAAAGGTCGAGGATGTCTGCGATACATACACTATAACCGACAACTGATCAAATGAAGAAGGATGACTGAAATGGAAATAAAGTTTTCACCGCCTGATATTACGGAAGCGGAAATAAGCGAAGTGGCGGAAGCTCTTCGCTCAGGATGGATAACGACGGGACCGCGTACCAAGCTGCTCGAAAAGAAAATAGCCGAGTATGTAGGTGCGGATAAAGCGGTATGCCTCAATTCTGCGACTGCGGCACTTGAACTTACGCTTAGAATTCTCGGAATAGGACGAGGCGATGAGGTTATTACCTCCGCATATACATATACGGCATCGGCATCGGTAATCGATCATGTCGGCGCAAAGATAGTGCTCGTAGATACGGCACCGGAAAGCTTCGAAATGGATTATGATAAGCTCGAAGCTGCAATAACCGAAAAAACGAAGGCTATAATACCTGTGGATTTTGCCGGTAAAATGTGCGATTATAGCAGGATATTCAGCGTAATAGAATCAAAACGCAATCTTTTCAAAGGTGCAAACGATATACAGAAAGCTCTCGGTCGCATTGCAATCGTAGCAGATTCCGCTCACGGCTTCGGAGCCTCAAGAGAAGGCAAAAAAAGCGGAGCTGTAGCAGACTTTACCTGCTTCAGCTTTCATGCCGTAAAGAACTTTACGACTGCAGAGGGCGGAGCCGTAGCATGGCTTAACAAAGACGGAATTGACAGCGAAGCGCTTTATACGGAGTATATGCTTGCATCGCTTCACGGCCAGAGCAAGGACGCATTAGCAAAGACAAAGGTCGGAGCGTGGGAATACGATATTATATATCCTGCATTCAAATGCAATATGACAGATGTCGTTGCGGCGATAGGACTTAAACAGCTCGAAAGATATGACGGACTTCTCGAAAGACGTAAGGAAATAATAAAAAAATACGATGACGCGTTTATACCTATGGGACTTAAACCGCTTATCCATTTTGACGATAAATGCGTATCGTCAGGTCATCTCTATATATTGAGAATACCGGGCTTTGACGAAAAGACGAGAAACGAGCTTATAACTGCAATGGGAGAAAAGGGCATAGCGTGCAACGTTCACTATAAGCCGCTTCCTATGATGACTGCATATAAGAATCTCGGATTTGACATAAAGGATTATCCGAATGCGTTTGCGCAGTACAGAAATGAGATCACGCTTCCGCTGCATACGCTTTTGACCGACGAAGAAATCAGCTATATCTGTGATACTATGAAGGAAATTTTAGATGGTACCAAGCTGGGATAAACTCCCTTCTGAAATGAAAAACGAAGCAGTGAAGAGTTACTATGATCTGCTGAAGAAAAAGAAACTGTCACTTATCGCAAAGCGCATATTTGACATAATAGTATCGGGGATCATGATCGTTCTGCTTTCGCCGGTGCTTGCCGTAATTG
>JAEXBK010000112.1 GCA_023394035.1 Bacillota bacterium | reverse complement strand
GAATTCAATGATAAAGGAAAACGGCGTAACATTCAATCAGTTGGAGAAAAATATTTATGCGTGGGTCTGCCAGATCGGCAGGGAGTTTACAAAAGAGTTCCTGGAACGATATGACCGGATGCTGCTGATATATCGGCTGGCTTTTATTAATTTTCATGGTATAATTACTGAAAAAGGAGTGCCTGCGATGAAGATAGAACCTAAGGAAATAAAGCTTAAGAACGGAAAAACACTTCTTCTTAAGAGCTCTGATGAAGATGATGCCGCAAAGATGATAGATTTTATAGCTGCAATATCGGCAGAAACACATTTTCTCCTTGCAACACCCGATGAGGTAGACCGCGATATTGAGAGCGAAAAATCAATACTGCGAAACTACTGCAGTGCAGAAGATGCAATGATGATAACAGCATATGACGGAGACAGGCCGGTAGGAAATGTCGGAATTGCAGAAGTCGGGAGACGCAAGAAGATGAAGCATCGCTCAACGCTCGGCATAGCAGTGCTTATGGAGTACTGGGGAGAGGGGCTTGGCCGGATTTTGATGACGACTGCGGAAGCTGTGGCAAAAGACATGGGCTACGAACAGATGGAGCTCGGCGTTTACAGCGACAATAAGAGAGCAGCGGCTCTTTATCACGAACTCGGATATAAGGTGATCGGCAAGATTCCAAATGCCTTTAAGCTGGGTGAGGACAAATATTCGGATGAAATATTGATGATAAAGGAACTTTAGTAAATGGTAAAGAAAGGAGAAATTATGATACTTTTTTACAGCGGAACAGGAAACAGTGAGCATATAGCACGCCGTATGGCAGATAATTTGGGTGATGAGGTTATATCTATCAACAAACGCATAAAAGAGGGCGATATAAGCCATTTAGGGGCTGATACGCTTATCTTTTCTTTCCCTACATATGCGTGGAAGATGCCGAGGATAGTTGAAGAGTGGATCAAAGACACATCCTTCAAAAGCGGAGCAAAAGCATACTTTATAATGAACTGCGGCGATGATGTAGGCGCGGCGGAAAAATACATCAAAAAACTTTGTGCGCAGAAGGGCATTGTCTTTATGGGATTTGCAAAGGTCATAATGCCGGAAAATTATATAGTTATGTTCAACTGTCCGGCAGAGGAAAAAATCAAAAATGTGATTGCCGCTGCGGACATACATGTTGACGAGCTTACGGAATATATAAAAGCCGGAAAGGAATTTCCGGGCACGGTTACTCGCTTCATAGGGAAAATACTTACGGGTCTTGTAAATCCTTTCTTCTACAGATTTGTAATCAAAGCAAAGCCTTTTACCGCGGACGAAAAATGCATAAGCTGCGGTATGTGCGAAAAAGAGTGCATGCTGAATAATATAGAGCTTGTTGACGGAAAACCTGTATGGGGCGATGTATGTACGCACTGTATGGCATGTATCTGCAAGTGTCCGACAGGAGCTATCGAATACGGCAAAAAAACCGTAGGCAAAAATAGATATGTATGTCCTAAATAAAAGGGCTTTAGAAAAAACTTAAGAAATCAAAATGACACAGCTTCTCGGGGGCTGCGTCATTTTGATTTCCATATCATATAAACAGATTTACGTTTGATTCTTCGGCGTCGCCGAGGTAAGCACCGACGCCGCCTAATTCAACACCGTCTATAAGCTCCTCCTGCTTTATTCCCATTACATCCATGCTCATAGTGCATGCAACGATCTTAACACCATGTGACATTGCTTTTTTAATAAGATCTTCGAGAGAGTCGATGTTCTTGTCACGCATTATCTTCTTCATCATTGAAGTTCCCATGCCTCCCATATTCATCTTGGAAAGCTTGAGTTTTTTGCTTCCGCGAGGTAGCATAGAACCGAACATTGATTCAATAAATGTTTTTTCGACCTTTTGCTTGTCAGGCTTCCTAAGTGCGTTGAGTCCCCAGAAAGTAAAGAACATCGTTACGGGACGACCCATGGCAGCGGCACCGTTTGCTATGATAAAGCTTGCAAGCACTTTATCAAGATCACCGGAGAATACGATAATTGTTTTACCGTCGTTTTGAGCCGCAGCGAGCTTTGATGTTGCGTCACCGTATGAAGCTGCCGAATCTTCAACGCCTTTTTTGACGAGCGCAACATAGTCTCCGGGCGTTTTTCGAGTTGAAACAAGGGTATTTCCGGTTCTTCTGCACCATGCGCTTATATCCTTCAGAAATCCCGGATCGGAAGCGTGGACTTCGATGATACCGCCATCAGGCATACTCTTTACCTTTTCAAAGACCTTCATAATAGGTCCCGGACACTGAAGTCCGCTGCAATCGAGCTTTACGGCTTCTAAGGGGATGTCTTTCGGAAGTTCACCCGGTTTTGCCATCTCGTCGCGCGCTTCAGGGCGAGCTGAATTTTCAAAATCCGTATAGTGCGTTGATACATAAAACCTCATGCCGCCCGGATAAACCGATACATTCTTAAATCCGTTCTGCATAAGTATCCTCGCTCCGTTATATCCTCTTACTCCTATGGCACAGAAAACGACGATGGACTTATCTCTATCGAGCTCATTAAGCCTGTTTCTCAGCGTGCCGAGAGGGATGTTTACGGAATTTTCAAGAGGAACGGCAATCACCTCTTCGGCTTCTCGAACATCGAGCAGAAGCACATTTGAATTATCACCCTCAAAGCCGTTTTCGGCAACATCCCAAGGAGCAAAGCGCATG
>JAEXBK010000051.1 GCA_023394035.1 Bacillota bacterium | reverse complement strand
AGTCATAACATTTTCTCTGATAGCAAGCTTTATGAGATTGTTTTTTCCTTCTTTTGAAAGAAGTGAAGCACGTTCTACGCATTCAGCGAGCTTTGATTTGCTGACCTTTACTTCTATAGATGATTGTTTAGGAACTATATCAGCATATTTTATGAACTCTCCGGCAATAAGTCTCGATACGATTCTTATATTTCCAAGTTTTATGACAGCACTCTTATTGTCTGTCAAAAGGGTAAGATCTCCGTCTATTCTTCCTTCTGTTTCAGTAAGTATTTTTGATATTTCGTTCATTATTTTTGCCGAAATAATGACTTTTTCTTCTTTTACTCCACTTACCTTTTCTTTTGCTATAGCCATTCTGTAGCCGTCAATGGTTACAAATTTAAGTTCTTCTTTATTTAATTCTATCAAAATACCTGTAATTACGCCTTTTGTATTGTCAATACTTGCAGCAAAGGAAGTTTTTTTGATCATGCTGTTGAATATTGTCTTATCAAAGACAACTTCGTCAGCTGTTTCTTCTGTATTTCTTATGTTAGGAAATTCGTCAGCCGGCATTCCTACTATAACAAATTCAGAGTTAAGGCACTTTACGGTCAGTTTTTCGTTTTCCACATCTATATATACATCTCCGTTCGGAAGCTTTCTTATAATATCTCCGAATAATTTTGCAGGAACAACTATTGATCCTGATTCTTCAACTCGTGCTTCCATTTTATTTTCGATTGTTATATCCATATCGGAAGCCGTAAGGATTATTTGATCTTCTTTTGCTTCTATAAGGATACCCTTAAGTGTAGGAATTGTTGTTCTTACACTTACCGCCTTTGATACGATATTAAGCGCTTTATTAAGATCCTGTTGACTGCAGCTGAATTTCATAAAAACCTCCTCGTTTGCCTATCTTTATTAATATATTTATTTAGTATTATTAGTAGTATATACTGTGGAAACTGTGGATAACCCGATCTTTGTCTTAAATATCAACTTTATTTATCAAAGAAGCCCGGGTAATAAGTATGTTGAAGTTATTTTAACCGCTTATGATATCTTTGATGCTGTCTATTTCGTCTCTCAGGTGAGCATCCGTTTTCAGTTCATCCTCTATCTTGTCGCAGCCGTGTTTTACTGTGGAATAATGCTTATCTCCGAATAGTTTACCTATCTTCGGAAGAGATAAATCGGTCATACTTCTGCACAGGTACATTGCTATCTGGCGAGGATATGCTATGCTGTTTTTCCTCGTTTCCGAGTCAAGATCCGATATTTTGATTTTGTAATATTTTGCTACGGATGATTTAATTTTTTCCGGAGTTATATCGTCGCCGGCTATGAATATATCCTTTAGTGTTGTCTTTGCAAAGGATATATCGAGAGGCTGCCCCATCATCTTTGAGAAAGTAACGAGCCTTGAAAAAGCTCCTTCAAGCTCTCTTATGTTATCTTTAATTTTTTCCGCGATCATACAGATTATATTGTAAACCTCGTCGTTTACCTTTATGTCCATATTCTCTGCATTCTTGAGAAGTATGGCAACCCTCGTTTCGTAATCAGGCGGCTGTATGTCTGTTATAAGATTCCACTGAAATCTCGATCTTAACCGTTCATCAAGCTTACTCAATTTGTTAGGCGGTCTGTCGCTCGAAATTATTATAAGCTTTTTTTCTTCGTAGAGAGTATTGAAGGTATGGAAAAATTCTCCCTGCGTTTCCTCTTTTCCCTCTAAAAATTGAATATCGTCTATCAAAAGAACATCGGCTTTTCTGTATTTTGCTTTGAATTCGCTTATTTTTCCGTTCTGGAGAGCTTTGATGAAATCATTTGTAAAGGTTTCTGATGATACATATAGTATTCTCATGTCAGAATGATATGTGAGCATATAAATGCCGATAGCGTTCATCAGATGTGTTTTGCCGAGACCTGATTTTCCGTATATAAAAAGAGGATTAAATGCGTCTGTCGCATCCTGGGCTATGGCAAGACATGCGGAATAAGCTAAATTATTACATTCTCCTACTACAAAGTTATCAAAAGTATATTTAGGGTTGAATATCTTTTCCTTTGAAAATTCTCCTGAAAAATCCGGAACAAAAGCAACAGAGCGATTATCCGCAGATATCACTTTGTGTTTTTCATTGTATTCATCCCTGTGCTTCACTATAACCCTGTAATCTTTTCCGGTTACGTTTCTGAAGCCTTCTTCCATTACATGAATATATCTTTCCTTTATTATTCTTATAATAAAAGCATTTGTATTTGATGAAAGATATATAATAGAAGGATTTTCCTGAATATCAAAGATCGAATTAGGTTTTATAAACTGATTAAAAGCAATAGGTGTAACGATACTCTTCGTTTCAATATCGCTGAGAACCTGCTTCCATAGATCATTTTTGTTCATTACTTGTCAGATGCTCCTTATTCTTGTAAATAACATTGTACAAAATAAGTTATCCTAAAACAAGTGCAAAGTTATATGAATTGAAAACAAATAATTAAAAGACTTATCCTCAGCCTGTGGATAACTTTATCAAAACAATCAACAATGTTAATAATTAATAAAATTTTAAACCATGTTATTTGGTCATGACTATGACTAATTATCACAGAATAACAACATGAGGTTAGAAACAGTTGACAATTTCAGCGATTCAATATAAAATTATTTGGTATGCACTATTGAAATTCAGATAGTGAAGGATAATTTACAAAGAGGAGGTAAATGTAATGAAACAGACTTTTCAGCCTAAAGTCAGGCAGAGAATGAAGGAACACGGCTTCAGAAAGAGAATGGCAACAAAGAACGGCAGAAACGTTCTCAAGAGAAGAAGAACAAAGGGCAGAAAGAAACTGTCAGCATAAGTGAAATTATGTTAAGGCCGAATGTGTTAAGAAAAAAGGCTGATTTTAACCTTATATACAATAAGGGAAAATCGACTGCTGACAGGTATGTCGTAGTTTTTTATAAAAAAAACGGCATGCAGATCAACAGGACAGCATTTCTTGCGAGCAAGAAAGTCGGAAACAGTGTTCATAGAAACAGAGCCAGAAGACTTATGAAGGAAAGCCTGAGACTCATAACTGATGAGATATCAACAGGCTTTGACCTTATATTTATTGCGAGAAACACTATAAACGGCAAAAAGCAGCATGATGTATCTAAATCAATCAGAACATCACTCAAGAAAATCGGAGTAATTCCAAAAAGATGAAATACATAAGCAAGTTTTTAAGCTGGATACTGATAATACCAATCAGATTTTATCAGCTGTTTATTTCACCTCTTTTACCGAATACATGCCGGTTTTATCCTACCTGTTCGACATATTTTATACAGGCTCTCACGAAATATGGTCCGATAAAAGGTAGTTATTTAGGTATTAAACGAATTTTGAAGTGTCATCCCGGTAATCCCGGAGGCTATGACCCTTTGAAATAACGGAGGAACCAAACCTATGACAAAATTAATAGCAACACCTTTGGGTCTTGTTTTGTCATTTCTCTATAATCTCACGGGACATTACTGGATTGCGATAGTAGTACTTTCTGTCGGTATCAGATTTGCCATGTATCCGCTTTACAAAAAGCAGATCATGTCAACTGCAGGCATGTCCGAGCTCCAGCCTAAGATGCAGGAGATACAGAGAAAATACGCAAATGACAAAGAAACGATGAATCAAAAGATAGCTGAGCTCCAAAGAGAATCCGGCTTCAACCCTATGGCCGGATGTTTCCCTACGATTATTCAAATAATAATCATCGGCGGTCTTTTCGGGCTGCTCAGATATCCGCTTAATTACATAAGCGATGAGAGCATCGTTTTCGGCGCTCACGAAACTTTTTTATGGATAAAGGACTTAAGCCAACCGGATCCATGGATTCTTCCTATACTTTCGGGTATAGCTACGTTCTTCTCATTCTCAATGTCGCAGCAGAATAATCTGAATTCGGCTCAGGGAGCAAACGGCATGATGAATGCTATGAAGTACGTATTTCCTATCATGATCCTTTGGATGGCGAGATCTTATCCGGCAGGTCTTGCGATTTACTGGTTTATTTCTCAGTTTACTCAGATATTCTTCAATATCAGATTCAGCAAACTCAGAAAAGAACTCAATTCCAAGAAAGACAAAAAGTCTCGTAAGGGTGCCAAAAAAGCTACAGCTTAGAATGATATTCGCAGGAAAACTTTGCCTGCGGGAGGAAATATTTTATGGATGTTTCCGAAAAATGGGGCGACAGCGTAGAAAAAGCAGTCGAGCTTGCGCTTGACGAACTTGGAGCTGCAAGAGAGGATGTCGATGTTGAGATTCTCGAACAGCCGTCAAGAGGCTTTTTCGGAATTGGATCAAAGCTTGCATTCGTCAGAGTGACGAAGAAGGAGAAAGAAGCTCCAAAGCTTGAGGTTAAGGAAGTCAAAGAGATATTTGAGATTTCCGAGAAGCTGACCGAAAAGCGTCCTCGCCCAAAAAAATCAAATAAAGAAAAAAATGAGAGACGAAGCGAAAAGCATCGCCCGAAAATCGAAAAAGAATATAAGGAAATCGAAGATGAGGATATAGTCCCTTCTGTGGATATAGAATCTCTTGCTCCTCTTGCGGATGACCATAAGGCTCTTACCTTCCTCCGTGAGGTTGTAAAGGATATGGGACTTGACATTTCCGTTTCAGGAAGATCAGGCGATAAGGATCTGTTTATCTATCTTGAAGGAAAAGATACGGGAACCATAATCGGAAAGCGCGGAGCAACGCTCGATGCTATACAGTATCTTACGAGCCTTGTAGTAAACAAGGAAGACGGAGACTACATCAGAGTAGTCATAGATGCTGAAAATTACAGAGCAAAACGCGAAAGATCGCTTGAGAATCTTGCTCAGAGACTTGCGGATAAGGTCGTAAGAAGCAGAAGAAGCTACAAGCTTGAGCCGATGAATCCTTATGAGCGAAAGGTTATTCATTCTACACTTCAGAGGGATTCCCGTGTTGTCACGAGAAGTGAAGGACAGGATCCTTACCGTAGGGTAATAATTGAACTGAAATAAGATCTTTTTGTGCCGTGCTTTTAGTGCGGCATTTTTTTTACAAGGAGATAGTTATGATTGAAGATACTATCGCTGCAATCGCAACTCCGCCGGGAGACGGCGGAATAGGAATAATAAGAATAAGCGGTGATAAGTCGCTTGAGATAATGAAAAGTGTTTTCAGATCTGCGAAGAATTTTGCCCCTGAGTCAAGACCGAGAGAACTCGTTTATGGTCATGTTTTTGATGCGGAAAAAAATATGGATATAGATGAGGTGCTTGCGGTATTTTTTCCTGCACCGCATACATACACAGCTGAGGATGTAGTTGAGATAAACTGCCATGGAGGTTTTGTTCCGCTGCAGAAAACCCTTGATTTAATCATAAGAAGCGGTGCAAGACCTGCAGAGCCGGGAGAATTTACAAAGCGCGCTTTTCTTAACGGAAGAATAGACCTTGCTCAGGCAGAGGCGGTAATAGATGTAATAGATGCAAAGACCGAATCTGCAGGAGAGGCAGCAATGCTTCAGCTACGCGGAAGATTTTCGGACGAAATAAGTGCAATAAGAAATAAAATAATTGATATACTTGTTGATATAGACGTAAACATAGATTATCCCGACGAGGATATTGAGGAGCTTCAGTTTTCAAAGCTTATAGATAATCTTACAGATGTAGGAAATATGATAAGCGAGCTTTCGGCAAGCTCAAGAGCGGGAAGAATAATCAAAGACGGTCTGAATGTTGCCATAGTCGGTAAACCTAATGTCGGAAAATCCTCTCTGATGAACAGGCTCCTGCGCGAATCGAGAGCTATAGTGACATCGATACCCGGAACAACACGCGATACGATAGAGGAATTTATAAATATCAGAGGCATACCCGTAAAGCTTACTGATACAGCAGGAATACGCGAAACGGATGACATTATAGAGAAGATAGGAATAGACAAATCAAGGCAATCGCTTGAAGCTGCCGATCTTATAGTCATGATGCTCGATATGTCGGAGGGGATAACAAAAGACGATATTGAGATAAGAGCTTCTCTTGAAGCATCGAAGACTTTGATACTTTTTAACAAAAGCGACATAAGTGTTTCGCTTTCGGAAGATGACATGATTGAATTTGCCGGCAGTGCAGTTTATCTCGTAACATCAATGAACGATACGAAATCGGTTTCAGCCATTGAGGATGCTATATACAAAACCTTTACGGACACCCTAAGTCCTTCGGAAGGCTCAAAGCGTGCGGCAAAAAGCACGGTAGTCACAAATGCGAGACATAAGGCGATGCTCGAAAAAGCAGGCAAGGCGATTGAAGATGCGCTTTACGCAGCCAATATTCATTCAGAACCT
The DNA here is from genome assembly GCA_023394035.1 of Bacillota bacterium. Lineage (GTDB taxonomy): Bacteria > Bacillota > Clostridia > Peptostreptococcales > Anaerovoracaceae > Eubacterium_B. The sequence goes on along the minus strand of JAEXBK010000051.1, from coordinate 5,396 downwards.
GAGGTTATAGAGATAGATGTCAGGGAAGCCTATGAAGAACTCGGCTTTATTATAGGAGATTCCGTTCAGGATGATGTAATAAACGAGGTATTCAGCAGATTTTGTTTAGGTAAATAATAGGATACAGTGATATATTTATGAAAAATTACATGATGGGTGAATACGATATAATTGTTATCGGTGGCGGTCATGCAGGATGCGAGGCAGCCCTTGCTTCGGCACGCCTTGGAAGCAGGACAATCATGTTTTCGATGAATCTTGATTCCATAGCGATGATGCCGTGTAATCCTTCAATAGGCGGTACAGGCAAAGGGCATCTTGTACGTGAAATAGATGCGCTCGGCGGTGAGATGGGTATTAACATTGACAAGACCTTCATCCAGAGCAGAATGCTAAATACCGCAAAAGGACCTGCCGTTCATTCTTTAAGAGCACAGGCGGACAAGCAGCTATATCATACGGAGATGAAAAAGACTCTCGAAAAACAGGAAAATCTCGACATCAAGCAGGCGGAGATTGTCGATTTGATTGTTGAAGACGGCGCTGTAAAGGGAGTTGTGACAGCTATAAATGCAGTGTATATGGCAAAGGCTGTTATAATTGCGACGGGAACGTTTTTGAACGGAAAGATTTATATAGGTGACAGCGTTACGGATAGCGGTCCTAACGGGCTTGCACCTGCAAATAAGCTCTCATCAAAGCTCGCTGATTACGGAATTAAGCTTCGTAGATTTAAGACAGGAACTCCGGCAAGGGCGCTTGCCGATACCTTTGATTATTCAAAGATGACGGAGCAGAAGGGCGATGCTGTAATAGTTCCGTTTTCGTTTATGAACGAAAGACTCGAAAAGGAACAAATATCCTGCTGGCTTACATATACTAACCAAAATACACATGACATAATAAAACAAAATCTTTCACGTTCGGCTTTGTTCGGCGGAAGGATTGAAGGGATAGGACCGAGATATTGTCCTTCCATCGAGGATAAGGTAAATCGCTTCGCGGACAGAGAGCGTCACCAGATATTTGTAGAGCCGGAAGGACTTGAAACGGATGAAATGTATATACAGGGAATGAGCTCAAGCCTTCCTGAGGATGTGCAGCGCGATTTTTACCATACGATAGACGGTATGGAAACTATTGTGATTACGCGTCCTGCATATGCAATCGAATATGACTGTATAGATCCGCTCGATCTCAATCTGAATCTTGAGAGCATGGCGATAAAAAATCTTTTTTGTGCCGGACAGTTTAACGGAAGCTCCGGATATGAGGAAGCGGCTGCACAGGGATTGATTGCCGGCATAAATGCACATCTGGCAATAAATGGCAAAAAACCGTTCATCCTCGGAAGAAACGAGGCTTATATCGGCGTTTTAATCGACGATCTTGTGACTAAAGGTACAAATGAACCTTACAGAATAATGACGAGCAGAGCGGAATATAGGCTCCTTCTGAGGCAAGACAACGCAGACGATCGCCTGACAGCAAAAAGCTTTGAGCTCGGACTTGCATCTGAGGAGAGATACAACAAAACACGCAAGAAAAGCGAAGCCGTTTCAGCCGAAAGAAGGAGACTGGAAAATACTTACATTTTACAAGACGAGGCTAATAAATTTCTTGATGAAGTCGGAAGCTCTCGTGTAAGTAACCGAATCACGCTTGCAGAGTTACTGAAGCGCCCGGAGATAACATACGAGACTCTTAAGAAGATAGATCCGGAAAGGCCGGAGCTTACCCCACATGCGAATGCACAGGTAGCTGTCGAGATTAAATACGAGGGATACATCTCAAAGCAGCTCCTTCAGGTAGAGAAGTTCAGAAAGCTTGAAGATAAACAGCTTGCAGCCGATATAGATTATTCCTCGATCTCTGGACTGAGGATAGAAGCAGCTCAAAAGCTTGAAAAGATAAAACCGCTTTCTATTGGTCAGGCATCGAGAATATCGGGTGTTTCGCCTGCGGATATAAATGTTTTGCTTGTATATCTCGAAAAAATGAGAAGAACGGTTAATAGGTAGCAAAGTGGACAGATTGACAGAACATCTGAAAAAAATAGGTGCGGAGGATTACTCCTCTGCCGCGGCTAAACTAAATAAATACATGGACGGGATACTGGAATGGAATGAGAAAATCAATCTTACCTCCATTACAGAAAAAGAAGAATTCATATCAAAGCATTATCTCGATTCGCTTACAATCGCAGGTATTAAGGAATTTATTGATGCATCGTCAATAATAGATGTAGGCACGGGAGGCGGCTTTCCGGGAATACCGCTTGCGGCATCCTTTCCGTCAAAGTCCTTCCTTCTCGCAGACTCCTTGAACAAGCGCCTCAAGGTGATAGAGGCTCTTACTTCGGAATGTGATATAAAAAATGTTTCTACAGCTCACGGCAGAGCTGAGATACTCGCCAATATGGAGGATATTAGAGAGTCTTTTGATCTTTGCGTTTCAAGAGCTGTTGCGGATCTTCCTGTCTTATGCGAGTTCTGCCTACCATTTGTAAGAGTCGGCGGGAGCTTTATAGCATATAAAGGTCCTGAACCGGAAAATGAAATAGAAAGAGCGGCAAGAGCGATAAAGAAGCTCGGAGGTAAATTTATAAGAGTGGAAAGCTTCACGGAATCGGATTTTACCCATACACTTATCGTCATAAAAAAGGTTTCAAAAACACCGAAAGCTTATCCGAGAAAAGCCGGAACTCCTTCTAAAATGCCGCTTTAATATCTTGATTTTATATAATGTTTCACGTGAAACAATGACGTTTGTTTCATGTGAAACATTTTTTAGTGGAACTGTGCAGGAAGATGATATATAATGGTTGTAGAATGTTACCGCAGAACACGGAGGTACAAAATTGGGTAAGGCAATAGCAATATTTAACCAAAAGGGCGGAGTAGGTAAGACAACAACGAATATAAATCTTGGTGCATGCCTGGCTTTAAAGGGTAAAAAAGTACTTATTCTCGATATAGATCCGCAGGGTAATACTACAAGCGGAATAGGAATAAAGAAAAAAAGCCTGGAATTCACAGTGTATGATCTTTTGATAGACGCGGATTTCGACACAAAAAAGGCGATAATTCATACAAATATCAAGGGGCTTGATGTTATACCTGCAAGCGTTGATCTTGCCGGTGCGGAGATAGAGCTGGTAGAGCTCGAAGGACGCGAGAGCAGATTGCGCATGGCGATTGATAAGATAAGAGATAAGTACGACTACATCTTTATCGACTGTCCTCCTTCACTTGGACTTTTGACGATAAACTCACTGTGTGCAGTAGAAAGCGTCTTGATTCCTATACAGTGTGAGTTCTATGCTCTTGAGGGAGTAAGTCAGCTTGTAAGTACGATAGATCTCGTTAAACGCAGCCTCAATCCTCAGATAGAAATAGAAGGCGTAATCCTCAGCATGTTCGACGGAAGAACAAATCTTTCGATAGCCGTCGTCCAGGAGGTTAAAAAGTACTTCGGCTCAAAAGTATATTCAACGGTAATTCCGAGAAATATTCGTCTTGCCGAAGCACCGAGCTACGGAATGGCTATTACGGAATACGATCCTAAGTCAAGAGGCGCACAGGCATATATAGACTTCGCGCAGGAATTTCTTGACAGAGAAGGAGAGATGTGATGAAGGGAAAGAACAGAGGTCTCGGAAGAGGACTCGACGCTTTGTTTGCCGATCAGACACCGGTGGAAGAGCCTCATGCAGCAGCGAAAACAGATAATGATGATTCTTTGGAAGCCGTCAAATACATAGGAATAAGCGATATCAAGCCGAATGAGAATCAGCCGCGTAAGGTTTTTGTTCAAGAGAAAATCGAGGAGCTTGCAGCTTCGATTTCAGAGCACGGAATTATTCAGCCTCTTGTCGTGAGACCGGCAAAGACGGGCTATGAGATTGTTGCAGGCGAAAGAAGATGGAGAGCCGCACGCGCAGCAGGTCTCAAGACCGTACCGTGTCTTATAAGGGAGTTCAATGACGAGCAAAATATGCTCGTGGCTATAATAGAAAATATGCAGCGTGAGGATCTGAACCCTATCGAAGAAGCGGAAGGTCTTGAAAAAATGATCAAGACATACGGACTTACTCAGGAGCAGGTTTCAAAAAGCGTAAGCAAGTCAAGACCGTATATAACTAACTCGCTTAGACTTCTCAATCTTCCGGAGGATGTGAGGACGATGGTCTCGGAAGGCAGGCTCAGCGCAGGACATGCAAGGGCTGTTCTCTCGGCGGGATCTGCTGATAAACAGCTTGCGCTTGCAAATAGGATTGTGAGCGAGGGGCTTTCCGTAAGAGATACGGAGAAAGCGGCATCCGAGAAATCTAAAAAGAAAAAGCCGCTGAAACGCGTAAAGAGCAAGGATATCATGAGCGTCGAGCAGGAGCTGAAGGATTTGTTCGGAACGAAGGTGAACATCGTAGCAAAAGGCAAATTCGGCGCAATAGAGCTCGAATATTACAGCAGGGATGAGCTTAACCGGTTGATAGATCAGCTCAGGACCATAAAAGAGAGATACTAACACTCAATACAAAGCAAGGATAATGCAGGATTGGATAATGGTGCATTTATTCATGGGGAATCGGGTTAATGGAAAATATTACCAGAAAATTAGGAGGAATAATATGGAAATTAAATCAGATATTCAGATTGCACAGGAGAATACGCCGGAGCTTATAAATCTTATTGCGGAAAAGGCGGGAATAGATGATAGATTTGTAGAAAACTACGGAAAGTACAAGGCTAAGATAGATTACAATATTCTTCGCGAAAAAACAGATACTCCTGACGGTAAGCTCATCCTCGTTACGGCAATTACGCCTACCCCTGCAGGAGAAGGAAAGACTACAACTACCGTAGGGCTTGCGGACGGAATGAAGAGAATCGGAAAGAACGTCATGGTTGCGCTTCGTGAACCTTCACTCGGACCTGTATTTGGAGTAAAGGGCGGAGCCGCAGGCGGCGGATACGCACAGGTCGTTCCTATGGAAGATATAAACCTTCATTTTACGGGAGATATGCACGCAATAGGAGCGGCAAACAATCTTCTTGCAGCGATGCTCGACAACCATATCCAGCAGGGAAACAGCCTTGGAATAGATGTAAAAAAGATTACATGGAAACGCTGCGTAGACATGAATGACAGACAGCTTAGAAAGGTTATCGACGGACTTGGCGGAAGAATGCAGGGCGTACCGCGTGAAGACGGCTTTGAAATAACGGTAGCCTCTGAGATAATGGCAATATTATGCCTGTCGAAGGATATAACCGATCTCAAAGAAAAAATAGGAAAGATAATAGTAGGATATACTTTTGATGATAAGCCTGTAACTGCAGCAGATCTCAAGGCTCAGGGTGCGATGGCGGCACTTCTCAAGGATGCACTAAAGC